>NZ_CAUPYC010000006.1:0-127134 GCF_963515335.1 uncultured Paenibacillus sp.
ACAAGCGGCGCTTTTTTGCTCAAAGCTCAAATTACTTCATTACAGGAATGGCTCCGCTTACTGTTCATATTCGACCCGGACGCCGGCCTTTCGGAACGTCTCCGCCGTCCCGCGATCGAGCCCGCCGTCCGTCAGAATCGCGTTGACCTCCGTCAATCTGGCAAAAGTCCGCAGCGCAACTGTGCCGAATTTATGCCGATCCGCCACCACATAGCGCTCCCTTGCCGATTCGATCAACGCCCGCTTGAAATCGAGAAAATCACCCGTATAAATCGAGAAGCCGTATTCGGCATGCACGCCGGTCGAGGAAAGAAACGCCTTCCGCACGTTGAACGTGCGCACGAGCGCCGCCGCCTCCGGTCCGATCAGCATATTGCGCAAGCGTGCTCCGCCCGGCACCACGAGCCGGATATCGGGCTTGCGGGCAAGCTCGCCGATGATGAAAACATCGTTCGTAATGACGGTCAGCGGACGGTTGTCAAGCTTGCGGGCGATCTCGAACGTCGTCGAGCCGCCGTCCAGCGCGATGATGTCGCCGTCCTCGATATAGCGCATCGCAAGGCCGGCGATCTCGGCCTTCTCCGTATTGTGCCTGGTGAACGGCTCCTTGGCCGGCAGGATCCCGAGCTGCTCGCTCTGCGCCAGCACCGCCCCGCCGTGCACACGCAGAAGAAGCCCTTTCTCCTCGAGCTTCGCGAGGTCCTCGCGAATTGTTTTGCCGGTCACTTGAAGCCGGTCGCTGAGCTCGGCTACGGTGACCTCCTTTTGCGACAGCAGCTGCTCCATAATCGCTTCATATCGCCGTACTGCGTTCATTTGCCCTCATCCGCTTTCGTCTGCTATTTCAAGTCCTTCATCGCAACCATGTCCATGTCGTCGAACGCCTGATTCTCGCCGGCCATGCCCCAGATAAACGTATAGTTGGACGTGCCGACACCGCTGTGGATCGACCAGCTCGGCGAGATGACCGACTGCTCGTTGCGAACGACGACGTGGCGCGTCTCCCGCGGCTCGCCCATCAGGTGGAAAACGACGCCGTCCTCCGGCATGTCGAAGTAGAAATACACCTCGGAGCGGCGGTTGTGCGTGTGGCAGGGCATGGTGTTCCACATGTTGCCGGCTTTCAGCATCGTCAGGCCCATCACGAGCTGGCAGCTTCGGATGCCGTTCTCGTGGATGTATTGGTAGATCGTCCGCTCGTTGGAGTTCGTCAGGCTGCCGAGGTGGCGCGGGTTCGCCTCGCTGATCGCCGCTTTGACGGTTGGATACGTCTGGTGCGCCGGACAGGAATTGAAGTAGAACTTGGCCGGCGATGCCGCATCCGCGCTTGCAAACGCAACCTCTTTGGCGCCGCGTCCGATGTACAGGCAGTCCTTCGTTTCCATGTCGTAGGCCGTGCCGTCCACCGTTACGGTTCCCCTGCCGCCGATATTGATAATGCCGATTTCCCTGCGGTCGAGAAAATGCTCGGCGCCCATTTCCTTCTTGTCGGCCTCAATCCTGATTGCGCCGCCGATCGGCAGAACGCCGCCCACGATAAAGCGGTCCACATGGCTGTAAGTGAGCGTTAGCTCGCCGGGCCGGAACAGCGATTCGATCAGAAATTCGTCGCGCAGCCGGGCGGTGTCGAAACCTTTCACTTCGTTCGGGTGGGAGGCATAGCGGATGTCCATCGTCGATCTCTCCTTTTGATGGGTTCATATTGGTTTGTTAAAAGTTCATTTAAGTTTACTTTACTCCAATATGAACGTTGGTGCAAGAGAAAGCTGCTGTGCGAAGATGGTATTTACATTGTTGGACTATGCTTCATCCGGTGATTGCCGGTCGAACGCTACCGGTGACGTACAGGCTTCCCCATTGCTGGGAGAGCTTGTATACTTATAAGGCTGGGGAAATTCAAACCCATTAAGGAGATCGGTGCCGTGACAACGACCTATCGAAAACCAAACGTCTTTATTGGATGCTCACGCGAAGCGATTGATTATGCGCGAGCGGTAAGTTCTCACCTTGAATGGAAGGCGCAGGTCAATCCCTGGTACGCCGGAACTTTCGGGGCTAATGATTACACGATGGAAGCGCTTGAACGTGAGCTTGACGCTAACGACTTCGGTGTATTCATATTCGCTGCCGAGGACGTGGCTTGGATTCGCAAAAAGCTCGTTTTCATTACCCGCGACAACACCTTGTTCGAAATGGGGTTGTTTTGGGGCAGACTAGGCAGAAGGCGGGTTTTCTGCATCATTCCCCGGGATCTTTCCGACCGCGCCGAAAACAGTGAAGGATTAAACGCCTCGAAATTCCATCTTCCGTCGGACCTGGTTGGCCTCACGCTGCTCGAATACGGACTCCGAGATGACGGAAGTATATTGCGGCGGTGGATGCGGCTTGCGGGGAGATCACTAAAGCGATCGAACGGGAAGGCCTGTTCAAAGACCCTAGAAAGCTCCTTGCTGAACAACGGGCACAGCTTGAACGGAAACAAAGCATCCTGCACTTCTTCTGGGAATATACTAGAAACATGACCGTCTCCGACCCTGCAAAACGATATCCGGCTTACGCCGAGGCCATCCGCAACTCCTTGCTGCCACCGCCCGAATTCAGGATTACCGGGGCGGCTATCTGGAAGAAGATCGATGAGGAGAATATTGGTCAAGTCGGTGGCAATGTCGGTAGGGGAAGAACCTTTCGGTTGGACGAGAATGGGGGCAAAAAGGATGAGGATCAGAAAATCTATGTCGTGGACGCCTTCAAGAGCGGCGGATGGTCCTTTTTCACGCGACAGGAGATTGCCGAGGTATACGTCTTGTGCTATTCTTTAGGTAAGGAACATGTTCTCTCCGTTCACATTTCGGGTAATAAAAGCTTGAGCTTTGAGGAATTGGCAGCAGTGGTTGAGGTAAACGGCGAGCTGCTGGCCACCATAAGACATTTGGTCGGAGGGGATTCGATATGAGCAAACTTCCGAGAAAAGCAGGGGTCCGTGCCTTCGGATCCGTCAAGAACAGCCGTCATGGAGGGCAGGCCGGTGTTCGGTTTGCGCATACCAATAGCAGCGGAAAATGGGTGGAGCGCGATACTAAGACCGGAGTATTTATCGGTCCGTCTGTTGAAGGCGTAGACAAAGAGTATGTAAAAGTCATCAGCGGCAAGGTTACCGACCGGAAGCCTACGTTCGCTCGATAAATACAAACCGCTTCGGCTTATTGGCCGGGCGGTTTTTTTGTTGCTTTGCTTCATTGTCTATTTTTTTCGCTTCTCACATCAATGCAATACGCGACGCGCCCATAGCCAGCGCATGCCGGCCTGTGCTTATTTCTTACCTCTTATCCACTCTGGCATTCAGTTTCTCTAACTCATCACTGACTCTGTGGAGTTCTTGTTTTTGGGCTCAAAATTTTTAAAATATTTGTCGCACCACGAATACAATCGATAAAATGGCCACCACAGTTAATACTTGATTTAAGGCTGTTGTCCAAAACACCATTCGGATTTTTGAATTGTACGTACAAGTGAACGAGTGCTATAATGGCGGTAGCCAACACGGAAGCCTATGCGTACGGGGTGAGCCATGAACCGGAAGGAATTGCCGAAATACAAGCAGTTGAAGGAAGAGATAATGTCGTGGTTCCATACCGGGCGGCTGAAGCCGGATGATCTCATGCCTTCGGAGAACGAAATCGCCGCGCAGTTCGGCCTGAGCCGGCAGACGGTAAGGCAGACGCTGGGCGAGCTGGAGAAGGAAGGTCTGCTGTACCGGAAGCAGGGCAAGGGAACGTTCGTATCCGCGCCGAAGGCGAGACCGGTCAGGGATACGCCGACGATCGGGATGGTTACCACGTATATATCGGATTATATTTTTCCGCACATCGTGCGGGGAGCGGAGGCGGTATTGAGGGAACGGGGATACGGATTGCTGCTTTCCAGTACGGACAACGACAAGAAGAAGGAGAAGGAAGGGCTGCGGTCCATGCTCGGCCATTCGCTCTCCGGGCTCATCATCGAACCGACGAAAAGCGCGCAAGGCAATCCGAACCTGAACGAATACATGACGCTTCAATATCACGGCATCCCCTTCGTCATGATCAACGAGCGCTACCCCGAGCTGGACTGTCCGTGCCTGAAGGTGGATGACGAGGAAGGCGGCTTCCTGGCGGCGGAGCATCTGATCAAGCTGGGCCACCGGCGGATCGCGGGCTTTTTCAAAACGGATGACCTGCAGGGAGCGAACCGGATGAAAGGGTTCATTCGCGCGCATCGCCACTATGAGGTGCCGATGATTCCGGACGCGGTCGCCTACTACTCCTCGGAGGAAAAGCAAACGAAGCCGCATGCCGCCGCGCTCGCTCTGCTGAAGGCGGAGGGACGCCCGACGGCGTTCGTCTGCTACAACGATGAGTTGGCCTTGGCGCTGATGGGGACGGCGAGAGCGGCCGGCATTCGCGTGCCGGAGGACCTGTCGATTGTGGGTTTCGACGACTCGACGCTCGCATCGGCCGCGGACACGAAGCTGACGACATTGACGCATCCGAAAACGGAAATGGGCGCCCAAGCCGCGGAACTCCTGCTCGACCTGATCGCGGGCAAACCCGGAGAAACCGGTGCCGACATCGTGTATAAACCGGAGTTGATCTTACGCGAATCGACCCGGGCAATAAATGTGTAAATGCTTGGTTAAGGGGTGTCGTCGTTGATTTTCCTTAGTGTGATTCTGCTGCTAGCCGGAATATTGATGATGTGGAAGACAACTTTATTTTGGTCACTCACAGAACAATGGACCTCTAAAGACGCAACCGAACCTTCAGATCTGTATATTATGAATACCCGCATCGGTGGGGGGATATGCTTCTTAATTGGTTTGGCGGGAATAATCATTTTTTTGTTTGACTAGCTCGGCGATGAGCTCATTTTGTTCGTGTATCACCTGTTCGAGCCGCTGTATGCTCCGCTCTTGCGTTCGCTCCATTTCGTCCATGCGGGACAGGACATCGGCGAATATAAGCGCGGAGATCCCCTTTTTGAGCGTTCTGCCCGCCTGCTCGATCTTCTCCGAGAGTACGTACAGCACATAGATGATACTTGCGGAAAGGATGAAATAGAAGCCCTGCTTGCTGTGCAAAAAAAGCACGGCGTAGCCTGCGTAAGGAATGGATTTCTTCACCGTACCCGCTACCTGCTCCGGCAGAACGGTAAACGGATCCTCCTCGGGATTATTGTCCCCCTTGATCCGAAAAGTCGGATCCGGCCCCAGCCGGTTCACCTTCACGACACGATGCACGATGGAAGCGGGATAATTGTAGCGGTCCTGCACGATCGCCGGGACATCGACGACGATGATATCTCCGGCTTTGATGTTCATCGGATTGATTTTCTCGACAAGGATCAATGTGCCGACTTGAAACAGCGGCTCCATGCTGCGGCTGGGGATAGCGGCAAAGGGCGGGGTGAAATATTGAAAATACAGCGTTGCCGTTACCAATACGGCCAGTGCCAGAAAGGTAACGATCCTGCCCAAATAATCGACCAACGCTCGCATCATCTTTGCCCGCCCTCCCCTTGTCCAAGCCGTTTCTACACAAAAGCGGCGAAGCAGGCTTTCCCCGCTTTCGCCGCTGCTTCAACGTCTACCGGTTATCGAAACTACCTGACGTCAACATAGAACCGAAGCGAAGTCAGCTGCTGTTGTTGTCCTGGCGGCTGGCCGCCCGGAACGGTAATGCTGGCCAGGATGTACAGCCTGGTTTGGCCGGGAACGGTGGGCTGCAGGATCACATTGCCCCACTGCTCGCTCATCCGTCCCGTGGCGTTCACATCCTTGGACACTTTCGTCACGCCGTCGCTCAGCGTGTAGGCGGAGCTGCTGTCCTCATACCAAACGGCGACGTCGATAAAGGCGTTTTTGTTGTTGAGCGCCTTGCCGATGTCGGTCGGGTTAAGCAAAGACAGGTGGATGGCCGCCTGATCGCTGAAGGTCGGAGAACCCAGGTCAAGCCGGAAAAGCTCGACGCCGTTTACGACCTGCGCTTTGCCTTTCTTTACGGTGAAGCTTCCGGACAACGGGGTCACGGCGGCCATTTTGCCGTCAGGCAGCGTGCTGCCCGGCGTGACGTCGATTTGCAGCGATATGGTAGTGGCTGCCCAGATCATGAGATTGATGGTTAAAAACGTAGCGACGACTGCGGCGAATATATATTTGCGCTTAGTATTCATCGATTAGTGTTATTTATTAACGTAAATCTATGGTGAACTGTGGAGCGAGGTTCGCTGCAACGGATGTGTTCAGAGCATAATAAGAGCCTTCTTTGACGCCGATTCGGTATTTTTGTTGGCCTGTCAATTTCAATGTAACGTAACCGTTCGAAAGGGATAATAATGCGGTGTCGCTGGTGGTAAGCTCCTTCCAGACAGGCGCTAGTGGATCGGTAGTGTCTTCATAATAAACGGCAATTGTCATGTTTAAATAGCTATAGGCTTTTGCCAAGTCATCTGGATTGGTCACATAAAGTGAGGCTATAATTTCGGTTGAAGCATTGCCAGTGGCGTCGATTTGAAAAAGTTCCCCTTGTGTAATCTCTCCGGCCCTGTTAACCGTCGGGCTCCAGGAAGGCCGGTCTGCCGCTACGGTTACTGCGGTTGCATCCATTTTATTCGTGCTGCCGGTAACCGTTACGCTGGTTGTCGTTGAATTGGCGGCAAAGCTGATCGCCGTCGATGCCATAATCGCGATGATTGCCAGAATAAATATTAATCTCTTTTTCTTCATTTCGGGTTCCTCCTCAATATTCCAATCTATGCGTCGATGTTCTCCATGATGCTTCCGTTATGCTTCCGTTATGCGTAATCCCCTCCCCGATATCAGCCCGATTATAAAGCGCGCCAAATACCCCATCGATCGGAGCGATCAGGCGGGTTGCGCTGCCGGCTCCCCATCCTTCAGGCGTCCACATTGCGAAGCGGGTTCCTAGCTTTCCTTATAGGAAAATCGTACTAAAATGTTATTCAAAATGCAAACATAATTTAATTTTTTTAATTCAATCAGACTAAAGTAGCCGTATTATTCAGAAATACGCCACGAATCGACGGCAACATGTAGGGACAACCGAAAGCTTTTTAAATAATTGTTGTTCAGATGTACGTACAAGTGTATAATGGGAGACAGAAGCAGGGAAGCACGCGAAGAAAGGAGAGGGACTTGTTGTTGAAGCAGCTGAAGCAAGAGGTGTTGGAAGCGAATCTGGATCTGCCGAAATATAAAATGGTCACGTTCACGTGGGGAAATGTAAGCGGTATCGACCGTGAGCGCGGGCTCGTCGTCATCAAGCCGAGCGGCGTGCCTTACGAGGAGCTGAAGCGGGACGACCTCGTCGTCGTCGATTTGGAGGGCAACAAGGTGGAGGGCTCGCTGAAGCCTTCGTCGGACACGCCGACGCATCTGGCCTTATATAAAGCTTTTCCCGCGATCGGCGGCATCGTGCACACCCACTCGCCTTGGGCGACCAGCTGGGCGCAGGCGGGTATGGGCATCCCGGCGATGGGCACGACGCACGCGGATTATTTCTACGGCGAGGTGCCGTGCACGCGGCCGATGACGGAAGCCGAAATCAAGGGGGCTTACGAGCTCGAGACCGGCAACGTCATTATCGAAACGTTCCGTTCGCGCGGCATCGATCCGGCGATGGTGCCCGGCGTGCTCGTCTACGCCCATGCGCCGTTCGCCTGGGGCAAGGATGCGCATGAAGCGCTCCACAATGCGGTCGTGCTGGAGGAGGTCGCCAAAATCGGCCACCGTACGGTGCGGCTCAACCAGGAAGTCGGGGCGATGGACCAGACGCTGCTTGACAAGCATTTTCTGCGGAAGCATGGCGCTAACGCTTACTACGGGCAATCGAACCCGGAACAACCATAACCGACAAAGGAGTTGAACCTCGCATGAGCGGCAAAAAATACGCGATCGGCGTCGACTACGGCACCCAATCCGGGCGGGCCGTGCTCGTCGATCTGGCGGACGGTACCGAAGTGGCCGATCACGTCACCCCTTATCCTCACCACGTTATCGACGAGGAGCTGCCGGAATCGCGCATCAAGCTCGAGCATGACTGGGCGCTGCAGCATCCGGCGGATTACATCGAAGTGTTGAAACGCTCGGTGCCTGCGGTGCTGCGGCAATCGGGCATCGATCCGGCGGACGTCATCGGCATCGGCATCGATTTCACGGCCTGCACGATGCTGCCGGTCGACAAGGAAGGCAACCCGCTTTGCCTGCTGTCGGAATACAAGGACAATCCGCACAGCTGGGTGAAGCTGTGGAAGCACCACGCGGCGCAGGACGAGGCGAACCGGATCAACGAGATCGCGGCTGCGCGCGGCGAGAAGTTCCTCCCGCGTTACGGCGGCAAAATCTCATCCGAGTGGATGATCGCCAAGGCATGGCAAATCCTCGACGAGGCGCCGGACCTTTACGAGCAGGCCGATCAGTTTCTGGAGGCGACCGATTGGGTCATTTTCCGGATGACCGGCAACGTCGCCCGCAACAGCTGTACGGCGGGCTACAAGGCGATCTGGCATAAGCGGGACGGCTATCCGTCGAACGACTTTTTCAAGGCGCTGGACCCGAGGCTGGAGAAGCTCGCCGAAACGAAGCTGCGCGGCGATATCGTTCCGCTCGGCACCAACGCGGGCGGACTGACGGCGGAAATGGCGGCGCTGACCGGCTTGAAGCCGGGCATCGCGGTCGCGGTCGGCAACGTCGACGCGCATGCGGCCGTGCCGGCGGTGGGCGTCACCGAACCGGGCAAGCTCGTCATGGCGATGGGCACGTCGATCTGCCATATGCTGCTCGGCAGCGAGGAGAAGGAAGTCGAAGGCATGTGCGGCGTCGTCGAAGACGGCATTATTCCCGGTTACCTCGGCTATGAGGCCGGCCAATCGGCGGTCGGCGACATTTTCGAGTGGTATGTGGAGGAAGCGGTACCGGCCTATGTGAAAGAAGCGGCGCAGCAGGACGGCGTCAGCGTTCACGAGTGGCTGGAAAAGAAAGCTTCCGCCTACAAGCCGGGCCAATCCGGCCTGCTCGCGCTCGATTGGTGGAACGGCAACCGTTCCGTATTGGTGGACACGGACTTGACCGGCTTGCTGCTCGGCTGCACGCTGCTGACCAAGCCGGAGGAGATTTACCGCGCGCTGCTTGAGGCGACCGCTTTCGGCACGCGCAAAATCGTCGACGCGTTCCATGAGAACGGCGTCGAAGTGAACGAGCTGTACGCTTGCGGCGGCCTGCCGCAGAAAAACCGCCTGCTGATGCAAATCTATGCCGACGTCACGAACCGCGAGATCAAGATTGCAGCTTCCAGGCAGACGCCGGCGCTCGGCGCGGCCATGTTCGCCGCGGTTGCGGCGGGCTCGGCAGGCGGCGGCTACGATTCGATCGTCGAAGCGGCGAAGAAGATGGCGCGCGTGCGCGAAGAGACATTCAAGCCGATTCCGGACAATGTCGCCGTGTACGAGAAGCTGTACCAGGAATACTCGAAGCTTCACGATTATTTCGGCCGCGGCGGGAACGACGTCATGAAACGGCTGAAAGCCATTAAAGAGGAGGCATAATCTTATGATGTTGCAAACCAAACCCTATCAATTCTGGTTCGTTACCGGCAGCCAGCATTTGTACGGCCCCGAAACGCTGCAGGAGGTGGAGGCGCACTCCCGCGAGATGGTCGAAGGCCTGAACGGCGATGCCGCCGTTTCTTACGAAATCGTGTTTAAATCGGTGCTGACGACGCCGGACGATATCCGCCGCCTGATGATCGACGCGAACGCGGACGACAACTGCGCGGGGATCATCACGTGGATGCACACCTTTTCGCCTTCGAAAATGTGGATCCGCGGTTTTTCCCAGCTGAAGAAGCCGTATCTTCACTTCGCGACCCAATACAATCGCGATATTCCGTGGGATACGATCGACATGGACTTCATGAACACGAACCAGGCGGCGCACGGCGACCGCGAGCACGGCTTCATCGCCGCCCGCATGGGCATTCCGCGCAAGGTCGTGTTCGGACACTGGGCAAATGCGGACGTCCGCAGGCAGATCGGCGGCTGGCAGCGCACCGCTGCGGCAGTCGCGGAGAGCCGCTCGCTCAAGGTGGCCCGCTTCGGCGACAATATGCGTCAAGTGGCGGTAACCGAAGGCGATAAGGTGGAAGCCGAAATTCAATTCGGCTGGTCGGTGAACGGCTACGGCATCGGCGACCTGGTTGCCCGGATGAATGCCGTGTCGGTAGACGCCGTCAATAAGCTGATGGATGAGTACGCGCAGAAATACGAAATCGTGGCGGAAAGCCAGGAGAAGCGCGATGCGATCGCGTATCAGGCGCGCATCGAGCTCGGTCTTCGCTCGTTCCTCGAAGAGGGCGGCTTCACCGCTTTCACGACGACGTTCGAGGATCTGCACGGCATGAAGCAGCTGCCCGGACTCGCCGTGCAGCGGCTGATGGAGGACGGCTACGGCTTTGCGGGCGAGGGCGACTGGAAAACGGCGGCGCTCGTGCGGCTGATGAAAATCATCGCGGGCAACGAAGGCACGTCGTTCATGGAGGACTACACGTACCACCTCGAGCCGGGCAATGAGCTCGTTCTCGGCTCGCATATGCTGGAGGTGTGCCCGACGATCGCGGCCGGCAAGCCGCGGCTGGAGGTGCATCCGCTCGGCATCGGCGGCAAGGAGGACCCGGCGCGCATGGTATTCAACGGCCGCGGCGGCGCGGCGATCAACGCGTCGATCGTCGATCTCGGCAGCCGCTTCCGCCTGATCATTAACGAGGTGGAGGCGGTGGAAGCGGAGAAGGCGCTGCCTAAACTGCCTGTGGCACGGGTACTGTGGAAGGTGCAGCCGAGCCTGAAGGACGGCGTCGAGTCGTGGATTCACGCCGGAGGCGCGCATCACACCGGCTTCTCGTATGTGGTCACGACCGAGCAGATGGTCGATTTCGCCGAGATGGCCGGCATCGAAGCGGTCGTCATCGACAAGGATACGAAGCCGGCGGCGCTGCGGGGCGAGCTGCGGCTGAACGATATCGCCTGGAAGCTGCTTTAATCGGAAGATGCGGCAGCGAGACCGGCCCCAAGGCAGATCGCTCGTCGGGCTGAGCTGCTAGCTGCGCCGGGAAAACGAATGACATGGATCATACTAACGGCTAGCGAAATTGTTGCGCTAATAGCGCATTCATTTCGCTAGCCGTTTTGCGTTACGCCCGCATCGGGCGGATTAGTGAAGAAGGTTCGCTAAATTGTGAATTTTGTTCTTTATTAGAGAAATTACTTCATTACTCCGCTACCGGAGGAGTCCCTGCCCCGAAACAGCGAACGTAGTTCATTGATAGTGAAGTCTATTCCCTATCCGGTGATGGAGAGGGCGAACCCTTATCCAATTGGACATGCTATATAGGTTACATCGCCTGCAATGCCGCCCGGTTCAATACGTTCCATGGCTTGTTGAAGTGCGGCTGGAAAAAGAAATCGACGAAGCCCAGTTGTTCCACGGTCATGCCGTTCTGGATGCAAACCGACAGCGTATTGATCGACTGCGTCAGATCCGCCTTCGAGAGCACCTGAGCGCCGATCAGGCGGCCGGTCGTTTCGTCGTAGACGATTTTCAGCAGCACCTTCTCGACATGGGGCATGAAGCCGGGACGGTCCTCCTCCTCGATTGTGACTGTTTTCACATGAATGCCCGCGTCAAGCGCCGCCTGCTCGGTCAGCCCCGTCGATGCGATATTCAAGTCGTACAGGCGGATGCCCGACGTGCCTTGCGTCCCCATGTATTGGACGGTCGGGACGAGCAGGTTCCGCGCAACGAGCGTTCCCATCCGCACCGCGTTCGTGGCGAGCGGGATGTAGGCGTGCGTTTGCAGCGGATTATAGTACACCGCACAGCTGTCGCCTGCCGCGAACACGTCGGGGTTGCTCGTGCGCATATACTCGTCCGTCATGATGGCGCCGTTCGGCAGCATATCGACCTGGCCCTTCAGCAGCTCCGTATTAGGCCGGAAACCGATGCACAGAATAACAAGGTCTGTCTCGTAGCTGCCGTCCGTGGTGACGACACTCGCGACTCTGCCGTTTTCTCCTTGGAATCCCGTGACGGTACGGTCAAGCGCCAGCTTCACGCCGCGTTCTGCCAGCTCCGCTTCGACGCGTTCCGTGAAGGCCGGGTCCAAGTATTTGAAAAGCACCCTGTCCGCGTTATCGATTAACGTCACCTGTTTGCCCATTTGCTCGAACGCCTCGACCAGCTCGATGCCGATATAGCCCGCGCCGACAACCGTGACGCGGTTGGCGCGCTCGGCTTTCGCGACGATCGCTTTGGCGTGGCTGTAGTTTTTGCACAGCTGGACATTGTCGAGCTCGATGCCCGGGAGATTGGGAATGATCGGCCACGAGCCTGTCGTAACGACGAGCTTGTCATAGGTGTCGGTCAGCGTGTCGCCTGTGTTCAGGTTGCGCACCCGGACCGTCTTGGCTGCCGTGTCGACCGCAAGCACGTCATGCCGCATCCGGGTGGCGACGCCGAGCTCGGCGAGCTGGGCGGGTGTGGCGTAAAAAAGCTCATCGACGTCCTTGACGACGCCGCCGACATGCAAAGCGATGCCGCACGACAGGAACGACACCGTGTCGTTGCGTTCGTAAACGGTAATCTCGGCATCCGGATAAAGCAACGCCATCTGGGTGACGGCGGCGGTTCCTGCGTGGGTACAGCCGATAACGATGATTTTCATCGAAAATTCCTCCTTGGTGTTTGGCGGGTTGGATGAAGGCGGCTAGATTACGTGAATGGTTTCACATAAAAGTATGCGATAAAGGGCGGCGCATTATACGGAATGCGAACCGAATTTATTTGTGATTAGTTTCACATCCAACCTCTTGCCATCATCTTACCTCCGTTGAAGTCGAAATGCAAGTCTTTTTGTGAAATAAATCACGTTATACCTCCAAGGAACGGATACGGCAAGAAAGGTGCCGGCGTTCCCCCCTTGCCAAAGTTCCCCAGTTCGGTTACGATTATGACCACCAAGCATGGAAAGGGTGACCTTTACTCCGATGTGGGGCTAATCCTGTTTGAACGAAGCATCGCAAGCGACGAGCCGCCTGGGCGGCGGCGTACAGTGTCGAAACAGCCGGCCATTCTGCGCAGCATGCCGCAGGTGATAACGGCCGTTCTATTCGCGATGTTCCGGACAGGATTGCGCGTCTTCGCCATCGGCCTGCAAGGACCTTTTATGCCTGCCCGCCGCCATACGGGCAACGGTCTTTTTCCGCCACGCGAACGCCTTCTTTCCGGAACACGGACAAGGAGGTTTTTTTGTGCTGATTTTGGAAAGTCACCATATTGAACATACAATCGGGGATCGGCTGTTATTTGCGTTCGATAGGCTGAGCGTCGGCAAGCACGATCGAATCGGCGTCGTCGGCCTCAACGGCACCGGGAAAACAACGCTTCTGCGCATATTGGCAGGGCAGCTCGAACCCGACAAAGGCACGGTCACGACAACGGTGACCAGGACGTTCATTCCCCAGCTTAAGCCTGACATCGGCTTTTTGAGCGGCGGGGAAGTGACGGCGAGATATATCGATGAGGCGCTGGCCGCACGGTCGGAGCTGCTGTTCGCCGACGAGCCGACCATGCATTTGGACGTCGAGCGGATCGAAAGATTGGAGGAGCGCTTCCGGCAGTACCAGGGGGCCATTGTCGTCGTTTCCCACGACCGGGCGTTTCTCGACCGGATCTGTTCCCGTATCTGGGCGGTCGAGGATCGGACGGTGCGCGTGTACAAGGGCGGTTACAGCGACTATGAGACGCAGCGGGAGCTGGAGAAGCGGCAGCATCATGAACGTTACGAAGCCTATGTCGATAAGAGGCGCCAACTGGAGGAAGCGGTCGCCCTGAAGAACGGCAAGGCCTCGGGGATGATGAAGCCGCCGAACGGTGTGGGACCTTCGGAAGCCCGGGGGGGCAAGGATTTTCGCGGGTCGACGCAGAAAGGCGTGCACAAATCGATCAAGGCGCTGGAGACGCGAATCGAGAAGCTGGAACGGGTGGAGAAGCCGCGCGAGCTTCCGCGGGTGAAGATGCAATTGCCGAATGAAGCGGCGCTGCACAAGCTGACGGCCATTCGGGTCGAACGGCTGACGGCGAAGGCAGGTGAACGGACATTATGGTCCAACGTATCATTCGCGCTGCAAGCCGGCCGGAAGGCGGCGTTGATCGGGTCGAACGGCTCGGGCAAAACGACGCTGCTCAAACGGATATTGAGCAGGGAGGCCGGCGTATCGATCGCTTCCGCCGTCAAGCCGGGCTATTTCAGTCAGAACCTCGACATACTGAACCCTGCGAAGTCGGTTTTGGCCAATGCCGCGGAAACGGCGGTGCAATCCGACGCCGTCGTCCGCAACGTGCTGGCGAGGCTGCTTTTTACAAGGGACGACGTCTATAAGCCTGTCGGTGTGTTAAGCGGCGGAGAGAGGGTGAAGGCCGCCTTCGCCAAGCTTTTTGTCAGCGACATTAATCTTCTGATCCTGGACGAACCGACCAACTTTCTCGATATTCCTTCAATTGAGGCATTGGAGCAATTGCTCCGTGATTACGAGGGCACGCTGCTGTTCGTTTCGCACGACCGCCGCCTGATCCGCGGAGCGGCGAATCAGATCCTTCATATAACGGATGGAAGGATCGTCAGCTATGACGGCACATACGCCGATTATGAAGACCATCTGCTCCGAGCGGCGCAAGCCGGGGCGCCCGATCTCGAGGAGGAGCTGATGATGACGGAAACGAAGCTCTCGGAGGTTTTGGGCAAGCTGGGCATGCCCGGCCCGGCGGATGATCCGGACATGCTGGATAGATTGTTTCGTCAGCTGGCTAGCCGCCGTAACGAGTTAAAGAAGCTGCTGGGCCGAAAATGACGCTGCGCCTATTTCCCGGGAAATTCGACACTAAAACGCTTTCCTTGGAAAAAAGCGGCTTCATCAGCCTTTCGTTTGATCCTACCTTCCGCGGGTTAAATAAAAAGTGTCTGATTTTTGATCAAAAAGTGAACTTTTTTTGAACAATTGTGGTATACTAATCTCAAGAAAACCCTTACAAAGCGGAAGGGAAGTGATGGCAATGGCAATGAAAATGGAGAATGTCTCGGAAGACCGCCGCCGGCGGGAGGGCAAACGGGTTTTCTCTTTTATGAATATGATGGCGTGGATCGCCCTAGGTGTCGGGGTCGTTATGAGCGTTGCGAATCTGGGCTATCTCAGCGAGGAGAATTTACCCCTGATGCTCGGTATCGGATTTTTGGTAGGAAGCGTGTTCATTTACACGATCGGCACCGCCATCAGCATGGTCGAGCAGCGCAAGCAGGATAACGAGGCCGACGAGAAAATCGAATAACAGATTGGCGGATACGAAGACAAACCTCTCTATGATGCGGTAGGGAGGTTTTTTCATGCGCGCTTTTCACCTTCTTGCGAAGTGATTGGAAGGGGCGGAGCGCGGTTTAATACTTATATAATGCGCAAACCACATGCGGGCAGACGCATGTGGTTTTTTCCATGGCAGGGCCATACAATCGTCGAAAAGGTGAACATTCCTTTACGGAATTAAGGCGTTTCGTTGACGCCTTTGTTAACAGTGCCCCCGTGTGCTCGGGGATGTGTTATTTTTATCACATGTAAACTGAAACGTTTGGAACTTCAATTGGGGGAGTTGAGAAACATGAAAGAGACGCCGGTCTATAAGCGGATTGCTGCGGTTTTTGCGGTGATCGGCCTGGCACTGATCGCATCCGGGTGTTCCAATCTGATCGTGCTTGATCCGAAAGGGCCGATCGGCGAGCAGCAAAAGGACTTGATCTGGTTCACCATCATTATCTCGCTGGCGGTCTTGATTCCCGTGTGGGCATTGACGGTGTTTGTGATCATGCGTTACAGGGACAAGCCGGACAACAAAGCGCGCTATAAGCCGGATTGGGAGCACAGCACGAAGCTGGAGACCATCTGGTGGGGCGTGCCGATCCTGATCATTATCCTGCTGGGAGTCGTAACCGTTCGTTATACGTATGCGCTTGAGCCGTCAAAACCGATCGCGGCGGAGAATGAAACGATGACGATTCAGGTTGCGTCGCTCGATTGGAAATGGCTGTTTATTTATCCCGAGCAAGGAGTCGCGTCGGTCAACTATGTGCGGTTCCCGGTCGACACCGCAGTCAGGTTCGAGATCACGGCGGATGCGCCGACGAACTCGTTCTGGATTCCGCAGCTCGGCGGACAGGTATATGCCATGTCGGGCATGACCATGAAGCTGAACCTGAAAGCGGACGAACCGGGCAAGTACATGGGTTCGGGCGCGAATTTCAGCGGAGAATATTTTGAGCGGATGAGATTTACGGCCGAGGCCGGGTCTCAGGCCGAATTCGACGCCTGGGTCGAGGATGTCAAGGCGTCGTCGAAGCCGCTCACGCTTGCGGGCTACAAGCAATTGGCCGAACCGGGTGTGTCCGACGTGCTGGCGTTCTCGTCGTACCCGGAAGGACTGTTCCGGACGATCGTGGACAAATACTCCGCGGCGAAAAAGAACGAGCTGTATGAGCCGGTCGTTCCGCCGCGCGAGCGGGACGGGCGATGGTCGCAAGAGCAACTGCAAATCCAACAGGAAAGCGAACGTCGGGAGTCTGATGGGACTTCCGCGGGGAACTAACCGAGAAGGGGGGAAATTACCGTGCTAGAAAGGCTTAAAGCTTTCGCGTCCGAATTTTTCGTGACGGGGAGCCCGCTCATCCTCGGCGCCCAGGTCAGCATCGGGCTTACGATGGTAGCGGTTGTCGCTGCGCTGACCTATTTCAAGAAATGGGGCTGGCTGTGGCGTGAGTGGCTGACGACCGTCGATCACAAGCGGATCGGCATCATGTATGTCATCTCCGCCTTGCTTATGCTGTTCCGGGGCGGTGTCGACGCCCTGCTGATGAGAACGCAGCTCGCCGTGCCGGATATGAAATTCCTGACGCCGGAACACTATAACCAGATTTTCACGACGCATGGCGTTATTATGATTCTCTTCATGGCCATGCCGCTGATGTTCGGCTTGTTCAATATCGTCGTGCCGCTGCAAATCGGCGCGCGCGACGTCGCATTTCCTTTCCTCAATGCGTTAAGCTTCTGGCTCTTTTTCTGGGGCGCGATGCTGTTCAACGTGTCGTTCGTCATCGGCGGTTCGCCGGATGCCGGCTGGCTCGCTTATCCGCCGCTTTCGGGGTCGGCCTTCAGCCCCGGCGTCGGTCAGGACTTTTACATTTGGGGTATCCAGATATCCGGTATCGGCTCCTTGATGACCGGCATCAACTTCATCGTCACGATCCTGAAAATGAGAGCGCCGGGCATGAAGCTCATGCAAATGCCGATGTTTACATGGTCGGTGCTTTCGAGCAGCGTCACGATTATTTTCGCGTTTCCGATTCTGACCGTCACACTCGCGCTCCTGGCGCTCGACCGGATGCTCGGCGCGCACTTCTTCACGCTGGACGGCGGCGGCAACCCGTTGATGTATATCAACCTGATCTGGATGTGGGGCCATCCTGAGGTTTACATCGTTATTTTGCCCGCCTTCGGCATTTTCTCGGAGGTTGTGGCGACGTTCTCCAAGAAGAAAATATTCGGCTACAAGTCGATGGTGTTCGCCTTGATGAGCATCAGCGTCGCCTCTTTCTTCACCTGGGCGCACCATTTCTTCACGATGGGCTCAGGCGCCAATGTCAACGCGTTTTTCGCCGTCTCGACAATGATCATCGCGATTCCTACGGGGGTCAAGATTTTCAACTGGCTGTTCACGATGTTCCGCGGACGCATTACGTTCCGGACGCCGATGATGTGGACGATCGGTTTTATCTTTGTCTTCGTCGTGGGCGGATTGACCGGGGTCATGCTCTCGGTTGCGCCCGCCAATTTTCAGCTGCACAACAGCTATTTCCTGATAGCGCACTTCCATCAGGTGCTGATCGGCGGGGTGGCATTCGGCTATTTCGCCGGCCTGTATTACTGGTGGCCGAAGGTGTTCGGCTTCAAGCTGAACGAAAAGCTCGGCATGTGGGCGTTCTGGACCTGGAACATCGGCTTCTATGTGACCTTCATGCCGCAATATTTGGTCGGCCTGGACGGCATGACGCGGCGGATGAGCACGTACGGCTGGGACACGGGCTGGTACGGCTTGAACCTGACGTCGACGATCGGCGCCTTCATGATGGGTCTCGGCTTCCTGTTCCAGGTGTGGCAAATCGCGCACAGCATCAAGTTCATGGAGCGGGATACGACAGGCGATCCCTGGAACGGACGCACCCTCGAGTGGTCGATTCCGTCGCCGGCGCCGCTCTATAACTTCGCGGTCGTTCCGCATGTGTCGGAGCGCGATCCGTGGTGGGAGGAGAAGAAGCGCCGCGAGCAAGGCGCCGCTCCGGCGCCGCAGCCTGCTCTGGAACCGATTCATATGCCGAAAAATTCGTCTATTCCGTTCATTAAATCGTTCTTCTGGTTCGTTGCGGGCTTCGGTTTCGTATGGGATTGGTATTGGATGGCCATCCCGGGGATGATCGGCGTCGCGGCATGCATGCTTGCTCATTCATTTACGTACGATAACGATTACTATATCCCGGTGGATGAGATCAAAAAGACGGAAGCCGCGTTAAGGGGGACGGTATGATGGCACAAGCCAAGGGTCATGCGCCTGCGCATGGACATGAACACGGCCATGACGGCCATCATGACCAGGAAGAGCTGCGCCAGTTCGGTTTCTGGATCTTCCTGATCACGGACGTTATCCTGTTCGGCACGCTGTTCGCAACCTATATCGTGCTGCGGGGCAACACGGACGGAGGCCCCGGTCCGGAGCTGTTCGAGCTGGGCGGGATCATCGCCTCGACTTTCATATTGCTGACAAGCAGCTTCACCAGCGGGCTCGCCGTGCTTGCAATGAATCAAGGCAACAAAAAAGCGCTGATCGGCTGGCTCGCGGTAACCGTGCTGCTCGGCGCGTCCTTCATCTATCTGGAAGTGACGGAATTTGCGAAGCTGGTTGAAGAGGGCGCAAACATCGGTACCAGCGCCTTCTGGTCGGCGTTCTACACGCTGGTCGGCACGCACGGACTTCACGTTTCGGTCGGTCTTGTCTGGATGACGGCGCTCATGATCCAGATCGCCCGCCGCGGCATCACGCCGGTGACGAAGCGCAAGGTGAATATCGTCAGCCTGTATTGGCACTTTCTCGACGTCGTCTGGATCTTCGTCTTCACGATCGTGTATCTGATGGGGGTGATGTAGGATGGCGCACGGCTCGCAAAATACGCACGGTTCGCACGGTCATGGGCACGGGCATCACGGCCCCGAAGGGGCTCACACCCATGGCGCGCTGAAGCAGTATGTCATCGGCTTCGTTCTGTCGATTATTCTGACGATTATCCCGCTCATGGTCGTGATGAACGACCTGCTCGAGGGGACGGCCGCCATTGTCGTCCTGCTCGTCGCGGCGGTGCTGCAATTCGCGGTGCAGCTGCTGTTCTTCATGCATCTTCGCGAAGAAGAGAAGCCGCGATATAATCTGATGACGCTTGTTTTCGGGCTTGTCATATTGATTACCATCGTCGGCGGTTCGATATGGATCATGGCCTACAACGTTGTGGGCAGCTGATCGATAGGAAGTAATAAAGAGTGCTGGCGCTTACGTTGTGAGTAGTGAGAAGGCTGTCGGGTAACCGGCAGTCTTCTTTCTGTTTCTGCAGTTTGCGATATCGGGTGCGGCTGAGAGAACGGCGAATCGGTGCGGAAGGGCAAATTGGATCGTTAGCGGCACACGGTGCCGTTAATCGGCCTGAAAGGCTGGCGGAAGCTCCATTAGCGGCACGGCGTGCCGCTAGCCGGACAATAAACCAAGGTGAGAGGCCGAATTTGTTAGTTAGCGGCATGCGGTGCCGTTAACCTGTCCGAAAATCGGTCGGAAGCTTCGTTAACGGCACGGCGTGCCGCTAGCCGACGAAGAATACGGGCGGGCAGGGGTGTGCGTGTGATATGTTGCGAAAACTAATGATATTAGTTATATTTAAACTAATAGGATTAGTTAAAGGGGAGAGTTACTCATGCGCATAACGAAAAAAGGCTCGGTCATTCAGTTGGCCTTCCTGCCGGCGTTGTTCCCGGTGAATTGTTATCTGGTCGAAGAGGAGGATGGGTTGACGCTCATCGACGCCGCATTGCCTTACAGCGGGAAAGCGATCCTGCGGGCCGTGGGCCGGCTCGGCAAGCCGATCGGCCGGATTGTGCTGACCCATGCGCATGAAGATCACATCGGCGCGTTGGACGCATTGAAAAAAGAGCTGCCTGACGCTCGCGTGTTCATTTCGGCGCGGGATGCGCGGCTGCTTGCGGGTGACCGCTCTCTTGAGAAGAATGAGCCGCAGACGCCGGTTAAAGGCGGCGTGCCGAAGCGGAATTCGGTCACCACCCGCCCTGACGTGCTTCTGAATGACGGCGACCGGATCGGTTCGCTCCTGGCTGTATCGGCGCCGGGGCATACGCCCGGTTCGATGGCTTTTTTCGATACCCGCGACCGTTCGCTTGTCGCAGGGGACGCGTTTCAGACGCGAGGCGGAGTGGCGGTATCCGGGGTAATGAAGCCGTGGTTCCCTTTTCCCGCGCTCGCTACCTGGGATAAGGACAGCGCGCTGGCCAGCGCGCGCAGGCTGCTGGATCTGCGGCCCACGCTGCTGGCGGTCGGCCACGGCCGGATGCTGGAAGCGCCGGAATCCGCGATGAGACAGGCAATTGCGGAGGCGGAGGATGCGTGGGGAGGCCGTTCGATCACGAAGAGAGGGGGCGGGGAGCATGCCTAGAGCGGGATTGGATACGCAGGCTGTGTTGTCCGCGGCCGCCGAGCTGGCGGACCAGGAAGGACTTGACGCGGTTACGCTGGCGGCGCTCGCGCAGAAGCTGGATATCCGTTCGCCTTCCTTGTACAATCATGTCGACGGATTGACCGGGCTGCGCCGCGCATTGGCGGTCCACGCGCTGGAGCGGCTTCAGGCATCGCTTGTACCGGCGGCGGCCGGCCGGTCGGGAGACGAAGCGGTGCGCGCCGTTGGCCAAGCCTATATAGCCTTCGCCCGATCCCATCCGGGGCTGTATGAGGCGGCGCTGCGGGCGCCGGACCCTGCGGAGCAGGAGGTGGCTGGGGCCGGTGAACCGATCGTGCAGCTTATCGTGAGCGTGCTTGACGCCTACGGCCTGGAAGGGGATGCTTCGCTGCATGCGGTGCGCGGCTTGCGCAGCGTCCTTCACGGTTTTGCTTCGCTTGAACGGAAGGGCGGCTTCGGTCTTCCGCTCGATCTCGATGAGACGCTGAAGCTGCTGATCGACACGTTTATCGCCGGCCTGCGGACGATGCGTGTTTAACAGGGGGACGATGAAGCGAAATTTTCGCTTGATGTCGATATTCCTTCAAGGTTGGAGTATTACCGCGCTATTTGGATCAATTCTAAGATAGAGTGTTCATTTCCTAATTGCGCAGCATACAATGTGTTGTTAAATCACGTTTTATATGTGATAATAAGAATAGAGAATGGAAATATTGAGCAGAGGCAGGACACTGGAGTTGACAATAAGGCCGTCCGTATTCGCAAATTTGAACAAGGAGGGAGACACGATGACTCAATCCCGTTCCACTACAGCGGAAATGCTGGCATTCATCAAAAATCAGGTTCTTACCGTCACGGACATTACCCGTTCAACAAAGCTGACCGAAATACTGGATTCATATGCCGCTAAACTTCCAAGTGAGGAAGTTTTTGTGGTCCAGAACACCAGGAACAAAGACGCGCAAGCGGTTATTGCCGACCTGGAATATTTTCAGGAACTATTGATGTATAAAGAAGCCGTGGAGCAAGCCATCGATGAAATCATGTACCGAGTCGCCTCGGAACGGAAGGACAACCCTGCTGAAATCGACTTGGCACATGTCATTGCCGATCAGGATTTGGACATGGAGCGTATCATGAAGCTCGTCGAGGATGGGGATTTTGAATAATGACGCGCGAGGAAATCGAACAGCGATTGAACGCGCTGCTGGCTCCGTATAACGTTGTTATAAAATTTGGCCAGGACGCCGTTGAGGACTTGGCGAGTTGCAAGAAAGAGCAGCGGGAGGAAATCATTGCGTTAATCATCAAACGTGGAATAAAAGGCCCGCTTATCAAGCCGGATGGATTGGGTGAACCATTACACGGAGAGCTCCACGGATTCGCCAAAATCAAGCCCAAAAAGCTTGGGCTGCGTATCATTTATCGTCCCTTGAAAAACGGCATGATTCGGGTAGAAGTTATTGCGATCGGGCCCAGAGACAAAAAGAAAGTGTACTCCATGGCCGCCAGCCGAGTTCTGGAATTCAAAAAGGAAATGTCTAAGACAAGAGAGTAACGCGCAGGTCCCCGATTAAATCAGCCGGTTCAACGGGGAGCGGATGTCGTCATGATCCGGTCGGTGCAGCCATATGACGGCTGGAACGAGCCATTTAAGTCAGGTGTTCGTCGCCTGCCGGGACGGGGCGTTGAACAGCCTCGACGCGCTGTTTATCCGTCATTTTGAGGAGCGGATCAACTCGCGCACGGAGTTCGGCAGGGCGGTGGCGCACGCCTGGTCGGTGGCGGAATGAAAGCGGCGTGGTGCCTTGTCGCCCACCGCCGGATAGGCTGTACACGCGAAAAAGCCGCCTTCCTCTTTTAGGAGGAAGTGCGGCTTTTGACCAATTCGGCCGTGACGATATAGCGGTCGGGAGCGTTGCCGACATAACGGAACGGGTAGCAGGTCGTTAATGTCAGCGTCGCCGTTTTTTTCGGTACGATAATGGTCTTGTCGTCCTTGTCGACGATGCGTATGGACCGGACCTGGTAGGTGAACGAGCCGGCCGCCGACTTGACGACGAGCAAGTCGTTTGTCTTCACTTTCCACAGCTCCCGAAACACGGAGTCCCTGTGACCCGACAGGACGCTGTTGTCGTTCTCGCCGGGAAGCACGCTGTCGGCAAAATGTCCGACGCCCTTGTCAAGCTCTTCGGTATCCGTACCTTCCACAACTCTCAGGCTTTTCCCGATTCTCGGGATGGACAGCACCCCGATCTCCTCGCCCGTGCCGGGACGTTCCGCATACAGCACTTTTCCCGCCGTGCTTATGGTCGGCAGCTTGGGCAGCTCGGGCATCTTGGCTGCCGCGGCCGTCTTATTATCCGCGGCCGCTCGGCCTCCGACGGCAGCTTGGTTGCCGGCCGTTTCAGCGGCGGACAGATCGCCGGCCGATCGCGCTTCCAGCTTCGAGGCATCCGCGGTTGCGGCATCCGTCGGCGAGTCTTCGGCCGGCCGCGAGCCGCCGCGCTGCTCCAGATTTGATCCGATGACAGGAGTTTGCGCCCTTATTTCCGTTTCGATCGTCATCGCTTCCGGATCAATCTCCTGCACGGCCGGTCCGGTCGCCGCGGTCCAGATGCGGAAGGCTGCATAAACAGCAACCGCTCCCCCCGCCGCCAAGGCGGCGAGGGGGAGGCGTTGCCGAATGACGGCGTACCGTCCGGACCGTGTCGCCCGGTTACCCGAGATTGCCATGACCCAGCTTGCGGCGAAGCAGTGCGAATGCGCCTCCCGCGGCGAGCAGGGCGCCTGCCGCCATTACGTTGTACCAGGGTGTGGACGTATCCGGAAGCGTTCCGCCCGTGACCGTAGGCACCGTCACCGAGACCGGGGACAGGGCAACGTCATCGCCGTCATCGGTGGTAAACACCCCGGCGACCGCATAAGTGCCGGGAGCGGCATCCGCAACCGTATAGTCGAAGCTGCCGTCATCTTTCGTCTCGACCTGGTACGTTTTGCCGCCCAGCGTGAAGGTAAGCGTGCCGTCAACCTCGACGTATTCGTCCGGCAGCCAGCCGATGATCCGAATGTCTCCGTTCGCCAGCAAATAAATGGTCAGGCCGTCGACTTTGCCGATGATTTCGGCGCCTGCGACGACTGTCGGCTTAATGCCGCCGTTGCCGTTGCCGTTGCCCCCATTGACATCGACGTCCACATCAACGTTGGCATTGCCGCCGCTTGCGGGCGGTGCCGAAACGCCATTGTCGTCATCGTCCTCATCGTCGTCATTATCCTTGACGTCCGCGTCGACCGCCGCATCCTTCACTTGCAAATCGATCCTGGTCGGGGAAATGACGGTAATCTGATTGCCTTCCACAGGCGTGAACTGGGCATTGAAGTCCCACACGCCGTCGTTGAACGCGCCGATCAGGATGAAAGCGTCGCCTTTCCCCTTAAAGGCACCGACACGGTCGCCCATCTCGAAGTTCCATTCACCGTCGATATCTGCGTACTCCTTCATCGTGAAATGAAGCAGAATGCGGCCGTCAGCCAGCTTGTAAGCCTTCAACCGGTCCGTATTATGGACAAGCTTGCCCTCGCTCATCAGAATCGCCTGATTCGTTACCCCTGCGTCCACTTCGATCTTGAGCGGATCGGCTGCGCAAGGAGGCCCCATAATCTCCGTCATATACACCTCGTTTGTGGACTTGAGTGAAGCAACCGTCTTGACGGGATCGCCCTTGCCCTTTACCGCGAAGGTTTGCGTCAACGTTTGTCCGTCTTTCATCGGGTCGGTGAATTTGATGCCTTTCGTACCGAACACTTTACTTGGGCTGTCCACGTATTCATGCGGTTTGTCCGCGCTCGCCAGCTCGATGTCCGGACATACGTTCAGCACCCAGTAGTTGAGCGGAGGCACTTCGCCCTTGAAATCATCCTTTACTTTAACTTCATAGGAATAAGTCGTTTGATCCAAGGCTCCGTTGTACGCATGTCCCTTGAAATTGATTTCAAAAGGCGATTCGGAGAGCGGATTCGCATCTTCCGCGTTAACCGTCACTTTGCCATCCTTGTTCTCTTCATCGCCGGTTGCGGCAAAGGCGGCTGCAGGAGCAAGCATCAGGGCAATGAGAAGCATGAGAATGCTCACAGATACCGTCGGTTTCCAAGTCTTCATGACAGACCTCCCAGATCGATTCCATAGTACGCTTGAGCCGGCTTCAAGCGGTTCACTGAGGAATTAAACAACGGACAGGGCAAGTGAAACAGATGAGATGAGAAACATGAAAAAAATGAGAAAAGCCGCCGTCGGCGACGGCGGCGGAGCATAAAGCGACGATTTGCGAGGAGATTCGAGGCGCTTTTCGAGTTATTTTTTTTCAGGTTGGGCTGCCTTGTCCTCCGCCGAACGGTCGCCGAATTGGTCGAGCCGGGAAGGGCTCGACGCGGGACCGTTATTTTTCGGCTTGTTATTTCTCCCCGTCATACTCATCACCTCCAATGCTCCTAACATGGACGGCGGCGGTAAATTTCATTCCGGTTTCCGTATGAAATCGAACGTTCCCTCCGGTATGATTAGGAAAAGCTTGGGGGATGATAACCGCATCGTTTCGCGCTTGAAGGGACGGGTAGGACGCGATGCATCTGACGGTTGCACTCATTACGGTATTGGCGGTCTGGATCAGGCGGGATTGGCGGGATTGGACGCGCTATCATACAACTTTGCTCTACATCGCTTTCGGCAATGCGATGTACAATTTCATATGCGCGAATTATTTGCTGTGGGAGCTTCACCCGGATTTTTTTCCGGATCATGCCGTGACGGAATTTGTGTACACGCTCATCACATTTCCGGGCTGCGCCCTGATGTACCTGTCCCGGTATCCGGAGGGCGCAGGCGTGATGCGTCAAATACGTCATATACTGAGCTGGGTTCTGATTTTTGCCGGTGTTGAGTTGTTCTTCGCGCTTACGGGCCGAATATGCTATCAGTACGGCTGGAATCTGGGATGGTCCGTTCTGTTTGACAGCGTCATGTTTCCGATGCTGCTGCTGCATCATCGCCGGCCGCTTGCGGCTTATTTGCTTTCGGTTCCGATCGCCGCCGTGCTGATATGGTATTTTAAAGTGCCGATCGATATCCCGATTGAGGACAGGTGAACTTGCCCTCCCCATTTTGACGGCGAAGGCTTGGATGCGCAACCATGCGGCTGAATTTTAAGGAAGCCGGTTTTTCGTTTATAATACTCGGAAGGAGGAGATCGAGCGATGGCTGAACCGTTGAAGGCGGTCTACGATCCCCCTTTCGCGCGAAATCCGGCACGGCTGCTGCAAGCGGCCTATCCGCCGTTCGACGCCGAAGGGTTCGAGAGACGGATCATGGACGAGATGTGGGGAGAGTTGGAACGGAAGAACGGGGGCGGTTCGGCTTGACGATCGGCGCTCGCGTTCTCAAGACGGGCCTGGCTGTCGCGTTTGCCATGTTTCTCAGCAATTTTTTTGGATTCGATTCGCCGGTCATCGCGGCGGTCGCTTCGATTTTTACGATTCAACCGTCGATTTACCGTTCCTGGCAGCAGGTGCTGGACCAGGTGCAGTCGAATATGCTGGGCGCGGCCGTTGCGCTCGGGGCGGTGCAGCTGATCGGCAGCGGTCCGATTGCGATCGGCATCGTTTGCGTAGCCGTCATCCTGATCAACATCCGGCTTAAGATGGAAGGGGCTATCGGGCTGACGCTCGTCACGGTCGTGGCCGTTATGGAAGCCCATTCGCAGGGTTGGCCATTTGCGCTGGAGCGATTTCTGATGGTGATGACCGGCATGGGCGCGGCCTTTTTCGTGAATGTGCTGCTTTTTCCGCCCCGGCCCAAACGGCAGTTCACGCTGCAGGTGCACGAGGCGCACAGGAAGCTGTCGCTGCTGCTGCGCACGGCGATATCGAACGAGATCAAGGAGCAGGTCTACCGGGAAGAGAAGGACGCCCTTCACGGCACGCTGCGCAAGCTGGATGAGCGTTTCACCCTGTTCGAGGAGGAGCGGGCGGTTCGTCCGCGGAAGAAGCTCGAGCGGGCGCGGCAGCTGCTTGTGTCCAAGCAAATGATCAAGGCGCTGCAGAAGGGCGCCGACCTGCTCGATGTGGTGGAAGAGCATTATTTCTCGGCGCCGGGGGCCGAGGAATGGGCGGGCCGGTTCGACCGGCAGATCGAAGAGCTCACGAAGTACCACGAGCACATTCTCCTGAAGTCGGAGGGGAAAATGAAACCGGGCGTTCAGATCGAGCCGGAGGAAGAGCGGGAGGAACGGTTCGTCAGGCAGTTGACCGATTATCTGGAGGAGGATCCGGCCCTGCACAAGCGGCTGATCTTCGTCGCATCCTCGCTGTTCGAGTATGGCTACCATCTCCGCCGGCTTGAGAAGCTGCTGGACCAGGTAAGAGAGCGGGAGCGGCCGCAAAAAGTGTCCGAGAGCGAGCTGTAAGCGGGTGGAACCGGGAGACGGCCTAGCGCTAGTTGCTGAAGATGAAAAAAGCATGTTACCATATTGCCGATTGGGCATTGAGGTTAATGGGTGTTTTATATGAGGAATTGGATTGGTCATACCTGCACCGAAGGGCGAATGAACTTTACATTCCGAAGGTCGTAGAAAAAATGCAAAGGGATGTTAAAAGATACAAGGACGTATATAAACAAGTGAAGGAAATGGCCGAGAGGGACCAAGCGGATAAGGCTTAACGCCCAAAACCGGCTTTATCGCAGTCCTGTCTGCCCGCGACGACAAAGAACGTCCAAGCGCGACGGTGCGCCCGGACGATTCTTGTTCATGCATCCTCTTGATTTTTCGTATGCTGCAGCGGGGTGGCGATGAACGATCCGGTTTTGCTGCCCTGATCCGCTTTGGGCACGAGCCGCGGGTCGGTCTTGCCGGTGTGGTGGTTGTCGAACCGGAATTCGACGAGTTCCCATTCGGTTGTGCCCAGCATCGGATCGGCGGGGAACACGTCGCCGCGCTTCAGCTCGACTTCTCCGCCCCACTCGTTCTTGTAAATGCCGTCGACTTCGACGGGCTCGCCGGACATCGGCTCCATTTCCTTGTGCTTCTGGCTGTCGTCCATTAACGCGCTTAGCCTCCTTGGGTGCCTGTGACTGACGGCGGATTACAAGCCGTGCTTCGGCACGGCCGCGCGGTCCGCTCGCGACTGCTTGCGGGATGCGCCTTCCTTGCCTTGGCCGGTCCGGTCCGCCGACGATTGCGCCTGTGCCGCTTCCCGCTGGCCGCGGGAAGGCTGTTCGCCCGACATGGCCGATCACTCCTTTCAGGGGTGCCTACCTTGATCAGTTTGCCACGGATGGAAAGAAATTATGATAAAAGCCGAAGTCCGCACGAGGGGCAATTCGCGTCCTCATGCGTGACCGTCTCCCCGCACGCCGGGCATGGCTCGCTGAAACGCTCGCCGGCGGTTGCAGCCGGGCGGCCATCGGCATCCCGCTCAGGCTCCTCCGCCTTCACGCTGCCGCCGCCGGGCCTCAGATGGGCCGGCGTTTCGAACAGCGTCTCCACAAACTGCTTCAAATGGCTATGCTTTCCGGAATCGTCGGCAACCGCGCGGATCACCGCGATCATCGCGCCGACAATGCCGGCCGCTATCAGCAGCACCACAGCCGTCGCCGCCACGTCAACCGTATTTATTGCCGCCACCCCCTTCATTCGATCGGACCCTTCCGCACAGACAGCTTCCCGGCAGCCGCGCGAAACGGCGCGGCGCGGTCAGAGCGCCTGATACCGGGCTTCGAGCCGTTTGCCGCCGAACCACATCACAACGATGACGACCAAAGCGACGACTATCCGCCAAGGCTCGTTCGCCAGATCCGTTATGTTGAAGCTGAGCAGTGCTATCGAGCTTATCATGACCGCTTTGCCGAGCAGGATGGCGATCATGAACGTTCGGAACCGCACGGTGCTCAGTCCCGAAGCCAGATTGATCAGAAAGGACGGCGTGAACGGAAAGCAGGCGAGCAGAAAAATCGGCGTAAACCCTTTGCGTTCGATCCAATGAAAAAATGTCGACGATGCCGGAAAACGCCGCTGCAGCCAGGTTCCGAAGCGGCCGCCGAATTTGCGGGACACCCAAAACACGAGCATCGCCCCCGCCGACACGCCGAGCCAGGAATACAGAAACCCGAGCCAGAAGCCGTAAACGTTCGCATTGACGGCCACGAACAGAAGAAGCGGCAGGAACGGAAAAACAGATTCGATCAGCGGCAGCAGCAGGCCCGGTAGCGGCCCGTATGCGGAATAGCTCTCGATCGTCCGTTGAATTTGCTCCTCGTCCATCTGCCGGAGCTGCTGCAGCCAGTCTTGCCATTCACCCATGCGCACCCACTACTCTCTTGGAATAAATAAGTTTGCCGTCCCCCTTATTCGTGCGAAACCGCCCGGAAAGGAAACAGCAAATACAGGATGGCGATAATTCCGAATAAAACGGCGCTCAGCCACACGACGTCCGCCTGGCTGTAAAATGTGCCGATGACCCCGCCCGCGATCGGGCCGATCATGACGCCGATGCCTTCCACCGTGGAAAAAATGCCCCAGCCGAGCCCTTGCTGCTTCGGCGGGATATAGGAAGCGAGCAGGGCGTTCCAGGCCGGAAGGACGGCGGCGTAGGAGATGCCGAGCAGCGCGGCGAGCGCGATGCTTTCCCAAAGCGTCGGACGTGTGGACAGCAGGCCGAGCGCGACGGCGAACATGGCGAAACCGCCGACCAGAAACCATTTTTTGCCGCCGACGCGGTCCGACAACCGGCCCATCGGCATCAGTCCGACGATGGTGAACAATCCGCCCGCCACCAGGATTAACGAGTATTGCGAGTGGTTAATGCCGAGCTGCTCCTCCGCGAAGCTCGGCAGGATGGGAACCAGCATGGCGGCGCCCATTGTTTGCAGAATCATGCCGGGCAGCAGCAGCTTCATCTGACGCAGCTTGTTTCTCAGAATAACGATCTGCTCGCGCAGCGGTATCGTGGCGACGTCGCGTTCGCGGCGGTTGCTTATGAAAAGCGACAGCAGCCACGAGAGCAAGGACAGGCCGACAAGCAGCCGGTACGTGAACGACGGGCTGACGTCGAGCAGCAGGTTGCTCACAATCGGTCCGGCGCCCATCCCGATAAACCAGATCGTGTACAAATACCCCATTTGGGTGGCCCGGTTCGCTTCGGTCACCTTGGTTAGGCAAACGATCCAGATCGGCGACATGCCAACGCCGTACAGGGCGGCAGCTACAATAAACAGCCAGGGCACGTCGGCGTAAGCGATCAGAAATACGCCCAGCAGCGAAGCGAGCAGCCCGACGTGAACGATACTGCGGACCGAGAACCGGTCAAGCAGCCAGCCGATCGCGATTTTGAGCGCGGTGTCGGTGAGGTAATGGGCGGTGATGGCGATGCCGATTACATCAAGAGAGAGGCCAAGCGTTTTCTCGCCGTAAATGGGCAAGAAGCTGATGACGAACGCGCCCCTTACGAACTCGACGAACAGCAGAATGACGGAGAACAGAACGATTTCGCGTCCGAACGACCGGTTGAGATTGAAGTCCATCGGCTTGCCCCTTTGTGAACGGAATCGGTTTCCGGCCGCCCGAGGGGCGAAGCCGGACCGGGTGATGCTCTACCCTTTTATTATAGGCATGTCGGAAAAGAAGTCCAATCCGTGGAAAAAGCGGCAGCCGACCGGGTGTGGTCTGCTGCCGCCCGGTCGGTCCGAAGGCCCCGGTTCAATCCAATTCCATGCCGGTGTTGCGCAGCTTGTAGCTGTATGTGACCTCGATGTCCGCTTCCGGGAAATCGGACTGCCAATCGACCCGGCGCCAGATGCCGGGATGAAAGGCGCGGATTTGGCCTCCGATTCCGAGGACATCCACCCGGTACCGTTTCTGAAGCTTGTCCAGCAACCGCCGGGTCGTATCGGTTAAATAATCGGCGGCGCCTTTTTCCAGCCTGGCGATCTGCCCGGACTCAAACAGCTTGTCCTTAAACGTTTTTTCCAATAACGCTCCTTCAAGCTGGACATGCAGCCGGGCTTCGACTTTTCCGTTCCTGTATCCGATCCGTCTGGAGCGGCCGACAAATTCGCTAGACAGCGAGACCGTCCGGGACGGATCACCCTCATACGGAAAAATGATCGGCCCGCCGTCCTCGTTGTAACGCAGCCGCAGTATGATCCACGTCTCCTGTACGTTGAGCGAGCCGATCATCTTGTCTTCCCGGAACAAGGCCACGCCCTCATAGGCGATTTCCTCTTTTCGGACGGAGACTTTAAGCATGAACGGCTGATGGTGGCTCGTTGACAGGTCGATGAAGAAGTTGCCCAGGTTCATGTCCGGGATCTGCCCCTGTTTTACGCCGTTCTCGACAAGGGACATGATGTAGACGGTCGGAATTTGCTCCAGTCCGGGGTTGGCCTCCAGCAGCCGCCTGGCTTCGCCCTCGACGACGATCGGCCAAAGGAGCCGCCGGATTTGCGGATTGCGCCTGAACGGATCCAGCACCTCATTAAGCCCCCTTCGGGCGATAGCCTCCCCAATCGCGATGACCCGGGTATGTCCGTAAAAAAGCTGTTGATTCAACCTTGTCTGCAGGGTGCGGATGGCTTCGAGCACGGTGCTTCCATCGGAGGAGAGCACTTTGACGGGCTTGTCGCCGCCTGACGAACCGCCGGTTCCGGTCGATCCGGCGATCTTGAGCGGAATCGGGATTTGCACGGATATGCGCACCCGGTCCGGGCGGCCCGGCACCTCGTCGATTGCGATGGCGACGACGCTTGTCCGTTCCTCGATTTCGCGGCGGTCCCAGCAGCCGGTCAACGCCAGGCACAGAAGGACGGTGAGCACGACGGCGGTATAACGGATGATGCGCCGAACGCATAGCTGCCGGCGCCCAGCATGGCGAAGCATGGTCAGCCCCTTCCTTTCCCGCCGGCATTCGCCGCCGCATCCCGGTTGCGCCGCCGCACCGACGGACGCAGCAGCGCAATCAGCCAAAACAGCAGCGGCATGGCCAGCAAGTACAGTCCGCCGTAATAGCCGGTTAAGCTGTCCCACTTAAAAAGGCTTTCTATATTTTGCGGGAGCAGCGACACCCAATACAACGCGGGCAGCATGGCGAGCGCGATCCAGCGATGGGTGCGAAGCCCCAACATTTCCTTCACCATCATGGTGACTGCGAAATACATGGTACCGACCGTCGTAAAAACCGCCGTCACCCAAACGCCGATAAACAACGATTCGGTCCGTTCGAGGACAAGTCCGGGCATTTGCGTCGTTTTCACGAGCTCCAGCGTCGGCCACACGAGCTGCTTGAGCTCTTCGACGCCGAAGACGGATATGCCGGAAACGACGATCAAGGTGTAGATGAAGCCGGGAATCGCGATGCCGGTTAGATTGGCCCTGACCAATGCCCGCGACGGCTCGGCATGCGACATGAAGAGGGTGAATACCTCGAAGCCGAGATAGGCCGTCGATGACGTGACCGCGCTGCGTAAAATGGCCATCCAATCGACTGCGAACAGCGGGAACAGATTTTCCAGCCGGGCGCTTTGATACGAGGACAGACTGATCAGCAAAATCGGGACGACGATCAGCGGCAGCAAAATTTCGTTCACTCTCGCCACGGCCTCGATATCGTGCATGACGAGGATGAAGGCGGTCAGCAGCATGGTGCCGATAATGACCTCGACCGGGGTCTCCTGCAGGACGGCGGCCGTGACCACTTCGCCGAAGACGCGGGCGACCATGCCGGTGGCGATCGACCAATAAATAAACAACAGAGAGAGAACCGGGAGGATCAGCGTGCTGCCGACCCATAATCTGCGGGCGGGACTGAGCAGCTCGGCGCCCAGGCGGACGATGCTTTTGCCTGGAAACATGCGCGCCAGCAAGGATAACAAGAGCATTGGCACCATGGCGATACAGGCGCCGAGCACGGTGGACAGCCAGCTGCTTTCCCTTGCGAGTTCAGTCGACGTCCGCGGCAGCGTCAACACGCCGACGCCGATAATCGTGCTGGCTATGATCGACGCGGATTGGCGGGGGCTGATAACGAAGCGGGCGGTCGGAGTCGGCCCGCTCGTTCTGCCCGATCCGTCGTTGCCGCCATGGCCCGCTGCCGGCGCTGAAGCTGATTGATCATGTTCGGCCGATTTATTTCCGCTTGGTTGTTCCGGAGCGTTCTTCGTCATGTTTCGCCATCCCCCCTTGCTTCGCCATTCGGTACGGATCCTGCGGCTGCAGGGCAAGCGGCCGTCTGCGCATGAAGATCATCGGCGCCCGGATGACGGAATCCTTTAAATCTCGGAACCGGAACGGCGTGAGCGGGGCCAGGTATGGCACGCCGAACGATTTCAACGAGCAGAGATGGACGAAGATGATGAGGATGAGCAGCATAATGCCGTACAGACCGAACATGCCGGCCACCACCATCATCGGAAAGCGCAGCATCCTGAGCGCAATGGCCGCGCTGTAGCTCGGCGAAGCGAATGAGCCGATCGTTGTGAGCGCCACGATAATGACCATGATCGGACTTACGATACCGGCTTGCACGGCCGCCTGGCCTACGACCAGCGCGCCCACGATCCCGATCGTCGGGCCGATCGGGCCGGGCAGCCGGACGCTCGCTTCCCGCAAAATCTCCATCGTCACCTCCATCAGGAACGCTTCGACGACGGATGGGAACGGTACGGTGGACCGTCCCGCCGCCATCGCAATGACGAGACGGGACGGGATCATTTCCGGATGAAACGAACTGAACGCGATATACAGGGACGGGAGCAGCAACGCCATGACCATGCTGATAATCCGGATGAGCCGGATCATCGTGCTGATCAGAAATCGTTCGTAATAATCTTCAGGGCTTTGATAGAACGCGGTGAACAAGGCGGGGGCGATGAGCGCGAACGGTGAGCCGTCCGTAATGATGACGATGCGCCCCTCCAGCAGATTGGCTACGGCTTTGTCCGGCCGTTCCGTATTCTGGATAAGCGGGAAGGGCGTCCAGTGATTATCTTCGATAAATTGCTCGATATAGCCGCTTTCAAGCGCGGTGTCGATATCGATTTTTTGTATGCGGGAAATCGCCTCGTCGACAATCGGTTTCGGCGCGATATCATCGATGTACACGACGGACACGGACGTTCTGCCGCGTTGGCCGACCGTCAGCGTCCGGATACGAAGGTTTGGGTCCCGCAGCCGCCTCCGGATCAGGCCGTTGTTGACGCGAAGCTGTTCGGTAAAGCCGTCCCGCGGCCCGCGGACGACGGATTCGGTACGAGGTTCCTCAACGGGTCGGCTCGGGTAGGATTTCGTGTTCAGCAGCAGGCAGCGCGCCGCGCCGTCTATGACGAACGCGGTGTCGCCCGACAGCAGGCGGCCGACGACATCGGCGGAATCCTTGCCCTCGGCCGCCTCGTTGACCGGCAGCACGGAATCGCGTATGTGCTCGAACAGCGCATCTCCGGTTTTGACGCCGGCCGCCGATCCGGATAACGGCTTCGCCATCGCCGCGCGCAAAATAAAGTCCTCGACGACGACGGAGTCGGTTAACCCCTCGATGAAAAGAATCGCGGCGGACCTGCCGTTCTCGCCGCCGAGCCGAAACCGGCGCACGATCAGATCGTCGCTTCCGCCGACCCCCGATCGCAGCAGTTCGACCGCGGATTCAACAGAAGCCGGGATCGGCTCGGGATTCAGCTTCTTTATTTGTTGTTCGAAGCGCTGATTGAGTTTGCGCTGTTGGGCCTTTTCACGCCGGCCGCCGACCTTTTTGCCCAATACATAGAATCCGGACTGTTCCCGCATGCTTATCATCACCCATCCATCTTTTTCCCGAAATGCCGGGAATTCATGCACAGAAGGGGAAATGTGCCTTAGAGGCAACCATGAAGCAGGGAGCAGTCCGACGGCGGCCGACAGAGGGCTGGCCGGTCAGATCAAGAAATTGAAGAGGTGCGGATCCTTATTAAGCTCCAGGAACTGGAAGCCTTTGCCCCGCATGCGCGCGATCAGCGGCTCGTAGTCCTCGCGGTTTTTCAGTTCCAGGCCGACGAGCGCGGGTCCGTTGTCCTTGTTGTGCTTTTTCGTATATTCGAACCTGGTTATATCGTCGTTCGGGCCGAGCACATCGTCGAGAAACTCCCTTAGAGCGCCCGCGCGCTGCGGAAAGCTGATCATGAAATAATGCTTCAATCCTTCGAAAATAAGCGACCGTTCCTTAATCTCCTGCATGCGGTCGACGTCATTGTTGCCGCCGCTGATGACGCAGACGACCGTTTTGCCGCCGATGCGGTCGCGGTAATGCTCCAGAGCGGCGATCGGCAGGGCGCCCGCAGGCTCGGCAACGATCGCGCTTTCATTATACAAGCCCAGGATGGCGGAGCACACTTGCCCTTCGGGCACGACGACGATGTCGTCAAGCAGGGTCCGGCACATGCCGAACGTCATATCGCCGACCCGCTTGACCGCGGCGCCGTCCACGAATTTGTCGATCTGGTCGAGCGTTGTTACTTCTCCGCTCTCGAACGCCGTCCGCATGGAGGGCGCGCCTTCCGGCTCCACGCCGACCAGCAGGGTGCCGGGCGAGACGCTTTTCACATAGGCGCCGACACCGGCGGCCAATCCGCCGCCGCCGATCGTCAGAAAGATGTAGTCGGGCGGCGTGTCCGCATCTTCCATCAGCTCCAGGCCGACCGTGCCGTTGCCGGCCACGATCCGCAGGTCGTCGAAGGGATGGATGAACGTCAGGCCGTCCCGCTCGCAGCAGGAGACCGCTTCCGCATAGGCGTCGTCGAATGTGTCCCCCACCAGAATGACCTCCACGTGCGAGCCCCCGAAGAACGATACCTGGCTTACCTTCTGCCGGGGAGTCGTGCTCGGCATGTAAATTTTGCCCGGAGCTCCGAGCGCTTGGCATGAATAGGCGACGCCCTGGGCGTGGTTGCCCGCGCTGGCGCAGACGACTCCCTTGGCCAGCGTCTCCGCGGGCAGCGAGCGCATGACGCGGTAGGCTCCGCGGATTTTGAACGAACGGACCACCTGCAAATCCTCGCGCTTCAACAACACCCGGCAGCCGAAGCGCTCCGACAGCACCCGGCTGTACTGCAGCGGCGTCCTGATGACGACTTCCTTTAATATATGCTGTGCCATCACGATATCTCCGAGTCCGACCCCGCCGGCTTCCATCTTGTCGCTCATCGCTTGCTTCTCCTCTCGCTCTCATCGGAATGACCCCTGTTATACTCCTTGGAAGCCCCGTTGTCAACTGCGCTTTCTAAGAGGCTCGCTTCCGCGTGCGAAACGGATTAGGCGGGGATATCGTATAGGTGGGAAATGTCGACGTGGAGGAGTAAAACGCAAGCGGCATATCCTCAATTGAAGGGCTGTCACGCCTGCTATATAATGGAGAGGGCCGGTTGTGGAAAATAATAGCGGCTATCACGTTTGGAGAAAGGTGGCGTAACGAAGGCGATGCCGCATCTGTGGATTACTTATATTGCCGTGCTCTTCGGCATTGCCGTTGCCGTTGCGGTTGTCGTCGTCTACCTGCGGATGACCAAGGCCGGCAGACCCGGCGCCCGCGTCGACGACCGCGGCGGGAATAACCCGGCGGCCAAGGCGAAGACTCGGTCTAAGCCGCCTTATGCCGGAGATCCGAACAATCCGGAATGAGTGCCGGGACATTCTTGTCTTTCCACCTCAGGCTGAAGCTGGTATAATGAAATAAACTGAATAGATCGAAGGTTTCGACCATGAACATTTGCCGGACGGATTCGATGCCGCCGCAGGGATGTACCTAGGTATCACAGGTATCCGGCATATGCGCCGGGTGCGTTCTCGTACATTGTCAAGGACGACCACTCAATGCTTGGGAGGGGATTTCATGGCGAAAAGAGGCCATAATGAAGTCAAGGAGAGCCTGAAGGAATTAACGAGAATTTTTCAGCCTAAGGATCCGAGAAAATTCGTTCGCGATTACATCCGCAAATACCGGATTACCGGCGGTTACGAAGACGAGCTGACGGTATTGGTCGAACATGAGCTGGGCAAGATGAATTCCTCGGTCGGCTGACCGGATCAACCTTACCATAACGACGTATAAGAGACGCGGACCGCGTCTCTTTTTTGTTCTTCCACAGTCGGGCTATCGCGGCCGATGCGCCCCCGCCTTGATTACTTCGAGCGGGATCGGCATCATCTTGCCTCCGGCGAACTGGTGCCGCACCAAAATGTTAAACGGCTCAAGCCAGGCCGAGAGCGATCGTCCCGCCCAGGCTTCCTTGGCATATTCATTGATCTCGTTCACGAAATCCATGTTCGCCGAAATGTGAACCTCCTGCACGCGGGGGGCCAGATAGCGAACCTTGGCCGCGACGGTCTGCTTCAGTTCTTCCGACAGTTCGGTATGGTCGTTATACGTAAAATAGCCGTTGTAGGGAGAGGCGAGTTTGCGCCCGTCGCCGAAAGGGCTCCCGTTGTCGACGTTGTAGACGCCCTCGTTCATACCGCCGTTGTTCTGATCGTCACGGTCGCCGCGGTCGCCGCGATCCCCGGGGCCCCGGCTTTGCGTGCCCACCGCGGTCCGGTTGAGCATGAGCGCCACGTATGCATTTTTATCGGTCAGCATGACAATCCCGGATGCCACCCCCTTGAGGTTCGACACCTCGTTTGTCAGCGTGCTGCTGTATTCCACGTACCGGTTGTCGTGCTGCCGAGGATTTCCGGTCACGGAGCCGTACAGTTTCGGGCCGAGCATCTTCGGATCGTTGCGCTGCCTCGAGCCGTAATCGTACTGGCTGTCCTGGAGATGGCGCTTATAGTTGCAGCCCGACAGCAGGGTCACGGCGCAAACGATCAATAAGGTTGATCGAAGAAACGGATTCAAGGGCGAAACCTCCATTCGTATAAGGCGCGTTTAGTCTTAGGTTCCGTCGGGGAAAAGGAAATATGCGCGCATGCTTCGAGCCTAAAAAATCCAGCTTTCGTATCTTTCGCGCAAGGATGGTTTAAAGCGGCTTTGCATTGCCATATTAATAGGAAGAAAGCGACATGAAAACGGTTTGGAAAACGGCCTGCCCAAAGCCGACGAAGCCTTATGCAGAGCCGAATTTGACGGTTTTGAGAACAATTTGTGAACTCTCTGTGGAACATTGACAAATATGTGTCACAACTTTATATTTAATTAAGTGATCGAGCCGTGTGATTTATCACATCGCAATAAGGGAAAATACGCAGTATGCCGCCTGCCGCTTCACATTCAGGCGACTGTGAAATCGTAAAAAGCGGGGTTGATTAATGATGAAACGGTGGCATTTTTTAAAGCGCCTTCTCCCTCTTATGGCGGGGGTCGTTTTGCTCCTGTCGGCTTGCGGGCGCGCGGATCTGTCGACGCTGAATCCGCAGGGACCGGTAGCGCAAGAGCAGTTTGATCTGATGAAGTTGTCGATTATCATCATGCTGCTGGTGGTGGCCATCGTGTTTGCGATCGCCATTTATGTTCTGGTCCGTTTTCGCCGCCGTCCCGGAGATGACCGTATTCCGGTTCAGGTGGAAGGCAACCACAAGCTTGAAATCATCTGGACGGTTATTCCGCTGATCCTGCTGGTTATTCTCGGCGTGCCGACGATCCAAAGCGTGTTCGGTCTTGCCCAGGATTACAGCAAAGACCCCGAAGCAGTCGTCGTCAATGTCACTTCTCAACAATATTGGTGGAAATTCGAATACCCGAAGTTGGGTGTCACGACCGCCCAGGAGCTGGTCGTACCGGTCGGCACAAAGATTGCAATCGAAGCCCAATCCGCCGACGTGCTCCACTCCTTCTGGATTCCCGCTCTTGCCGGCAAGATCGATACGAACCCGGGCGGCAACGTCAATCGGATGTTCTTCGAAACGCCGGACAAGGAGGGTATCTTCCTCGGCAAATGCGCCGAGCTGTGCGGTCCGTCTCACGCCTTGATGGATTTTAAAGTGAAAGTGGTTGATCAGGCGTCGTTTGACAATTGGGTGAGAGCGATGAAGGCGCCGGCCGTTCTGCCTGAAGATCCGGCCCTCGCAGCGAAATTTCAGAGCCAATGCTTGTCCTGCCACGCCGTCGGCAATCTGGGCGGTCCCGCGTTCCCTAACCTGACGGGTATCGGAGACAGGGAAACGGTCGGAGGTATTCTGGTGAACACCGATGATCCGAAATACGCCAATGAGGGTTCAACCTACGATAACTTGTACCGCTGGATTAAGGATCCGCAAGCGGTTAAACCCGGCAATCAAATGCCGAAGATCGACCTGACCGAGCAAGAGCTCGAGGGCATTTCCAGATACTTGGCCGACTACAAATTAAACTACGAGTCCGAAGCGCTCGCCCAAAACGATGCTACCGACGATTCGCAGGAATCCCAAGAATAACAAAGACAGAAGGAGGCACCTCACTTGGCTCACGCGCACGAGGTTAAACGGTACAGCGGCCTGATGGATTGGCTGACGACCGTCGACCATAAAAAAATCGGGATCCTGTACCTGATCGCCGGCGGCTTCTTCTTCCTCATCGGGGGCTTGGAAGCGATACTGATTCGAATTCAGCTTTGGAAACCGCTCAACAATTTCGTGAATGCGGACACTTACAACGAACTGCTCACCATGCACGGCACGACCATGATTTTCCTGGCGGCGATGCCGGTCATATTCGCTCTGATGAATGCAATCGTCCCGCTGCAGATCGGCGCGCGCGACGTCGCGTTCCCGTTCGTCAACGCGCTCGGCTTCTGGACGTTCTTCTTCGGCGGCGTGCTGCTGAACGTCAGCTGGTTCGCCGGCGGCGCGCCGGATGCCGGCTGGACGTCTTATGTGCCGCTTGCAAGCACGACATTCAGTGAAGGCCAAGGCGTTGATTATTATGTAATGGGCCTGCAGATCGCCGGTATCGGTACACTGGTCGGCGGCATTAACTTTCTGGTAACCATCATTAACATGCGTGCGCCCGGCATGAGCTTCATGAGAATGCCGATGTTCACCTGGTCGGCATTCATCACCTCCGCTCTGATTCTGTTTGCCTTCCCGGCGCTAACCGTCGGGTTGGTGGCGCTCATGTTCGACCGGATATTCAGCGGCAATTTCTTTAATCCGTCGGCAGGCGGCAATGCCGTCCTGTGGGAGCATATTTTCTGGATATTCGGGCACCCGGAAGTTTACATCCTGATTCTTCCGGCTTTCGGAATCATTTCCGAAATCGTCAGTACTTTTTCCCGCAAGCGCCTGTTCGGTTACAGCTCGATGGTGTTTGCGACCGTGCTGATCGGCTTCCTCGGCTTTATGGTTTGGGCGCATCACATGTTTACCGCCGGTTTGGGACCGGTGGCCAACGCGCTGTTCTCCATTGCCACCATGCTGATCGCGGTGCCTACCGGTATCAAGATTTTCAACTGGCTGTTTACGCTGTGGGGCGGCTCGATCCGGTTCACGACCGCAAATCTGTTCGCCGTCGGCTTTATCCCGACGTTCGTCATGGGCGGTGTGACAGGGGTTATGCTGGCGTCGGCTCCGGCGGACTATCAGTATCAGGATACTTACTTCGTAGTTGCGCACTTTCACTATGTTATTGTGGGCGGCTTGGTACTGGGCTTGTTCGCCGGCCTCCATTATTGGTGGCCGAAAATGTTCGGCCGCATGCTGAGCGAGAAGCTCGGAAAGTGGACGTTCTGGACCTTTTTCATCGGTTTTCATATGACATTCCTTCTCCAGCACTTCTTGGGATTGTTGGGGATGCCGCGTAGAACGTGGACATACCTGGACGGTCTGGGCTTCAATGAGATGAATCTGATCTCCACAATCGGCGCTTTCCTTATGGGTATCGGAACATTGTTTTTCCTTGTGAATATTTGCGTTACACTGGCGAAACCGAAAACGGCCGGCAGCGACCCGTGGGAAGACGGCCGCACGCTGGAGTGGTCGATTCCGTCGCCGGCGCCGGAGTACAATTTCGCGCAGACGCCGCTCGTTCGCGGCTATGATGCACTGTGGAAAGAGAAAACGGAGGGCAACAAAGGGATGACCCCTGCCGAACCGCTCGGACCGATCCATATGCCGTCGCCTTCGATTTTGCCGTTCATAATGGCGCTCGGCTTGTTCATTGCAGGCTTCGGCTTCATGTATGCTGTTTGGATTGCCGCCATTGCAGGCATGGCGATTACGTTAAGCTGCATGTTCCTGCGTTCCGTCAAGGACGATCACGGCTTCCATATCGAACCGGATGAGCTTCACGACAAGGGGGTAAAAGCATGAGCGCGCATTCGCACATAGACGGCGAGCTGCCGCATGAGCCGGAGAGAGCGACACTCGAAGGCCGCAATAAAGTGCTCGGCTTCTGGCTGTTCCTCGGCGGTGAAACGGTACTTTTCGGTACGCTGTTCTCGGTCTATCTGTCGCTGCGGGATCAGGTCCTCGGCGGACCTCCTTCACAGGAATTGTTTAAGCTTTCGATGGTCGCAATTGCGACGTTCCTGCTTCTTACATCGAGCTTGACCAGCGTATTCGCCGTTCAGGCGATGCACCGCAACGATGTCAAATCGATGATCAACTGGCTGGCCGTGACGGTTATCCTCGGTCTCAGCTTCCTGGGACTCGAGATTTACGAATTTTTTCAATATGTGAACGAAGGACACGCGTTTACGACGAGCGCCTTCAGTACCTCATTCTACACGCTTGTCGGCTTTCACGGCGCGCACGTCGCATTCGGCGTCATCTGGATTTCGATGCTGATCGTTCAGGTCAAGCGCAAAGGCTTGAATGTCGTTACGGCGCCGAAGGTTTACGTAGCGAGCATGTACTGGCACTTCATCGACGTCGTGTGGGTATTCATCTTCACGGTCGTCTACTTGATGGGAAAGGTGGGCTAAGTTATGGCCGATCATCATTCGACCGCCAATGAACGGAAACGCCATAGACACGAAGGCCCGCAGAAGCACATCGTTTCCTTTATTTTCTCTCTGGTGCTGACGGTCATTGCTTTTGCGCTCGTCGCATCGGGAGATATGAACAGAGACTTTATTTACATCCTGCTCGTCACGATGGCGATCGGGCAGGTCATCATCCAGATGGCCTTCTGGATGCATATGAAGGATCGGGGACATTTGTACCCGCTTATCGGGATTTTGGCCGGTGTGTTCGTCGTATTCACTCTGGTCGTCACGGCCCTTTACTGGGTTTGGTGGTAAGAAGCAAACTTTTTGAAAGGCAGAGAGGCCGGTCGCGTTCGGGACGGTCTCTCTTTTGCATAGGAGGTTAATCATGATGCGTGGATTGAACGATTTCAGTTTTGCCGAATGGTGGAGTCCGTGGTTTGCGCTCGGCATGGCCGCGGTGATGATCGGCTATTTCTACCTGATCGGACCTTGGCGGAAGAAGCATGCGCCCGGCGAAGCGCGTCCGACTATACTGCAGACTGCGTATGTCGTATCGGCGGCCGCTATGTTCTATCTGACCCAAGGCGGTCCGCTCCAGCTGATGGGGCATTTGAACTTTACGGTCCATATGGTGAATATGTCATTGTCCTACCTGATCGTTCCGCCGCTTCTGCTGCTTGGCGTTCCCGCCTTTGTCTGGCGCTTGGCCTTCCGGTCGCCGCGTTGGCGCAAGCTCGGCTGGCTGATGCATCCGATGCTCACGCTTGTATTGTTCAATATGCTGTTCTCGATCTACCACATGCCGATTGTGTTTGATTATGTTATGGCCAACCCGGTCGCGCATTGGATTTATTATGCGGTTCTGCTCGTGACATCGTGCATGATGTGGTGGCAAATCGTCAGTCCGGTGCCGGATTGGAAGCGTATGGCGGATGTCCGTAAAATGGGATACATTTTCGCGAACGGCCTGCTGCTGACGCCGGCGTGCGCTTTGATTATTTTTGCCTCCGGTCCCATGTATGCCGCCTATGCGGAACACGGACACGGGACCTTTGTGATTTTCGATGCGCTGCAGGATCAGCAGCTGGGCGGCATCATCATGAAGCTGGTGCAAGAGGTGATGTACGGGGCCATATTGGCCTATGTATTTGCACAATGGTACCGGCGCGAGCACAAGGCGGACGATGAGCTTCCGCCGACCCCATCGCCGGCAGGGAACTGATTTAAGCAAGAAGCACCGTCCTTCACACCGAAGGGCGGTGTTTTTTTATGGCAGCACTCTTGGTTATGCAAGTTGTAGTGCCTTTCGGAACAACACGAGGTGAAGGCGGCAACCTTGCCGAAGTTGTCACAATAATCCGATATTTTCAATACGTTTCTTCTGTTGCAGACTGCACTTTGACCAATAAGATGGAGGTGACGACCATTTACGAGGAGGCGTGTTCATGAAGATGAAGAAAGGCATTGCAGCCGCTATGGCGTTGTTGATGCTGGCAATGTTGATGCCGACGAAGGCGACCGCCGCTTATTTTCCGCCGGGAAGCGCTTCGGCCAACGGGATTGAAGACCTTGTACTGATTTACAGCGGCTATTACAATCCTGCCAATTATGGCGGAGAAGACATTTCGGCGTGGCCGCGTGAGCAGTTCAAGCCCTATGCAGCATTTGTCGACCAGTTCGGTCGGCGTCAGGACACATTGTTCCGCGATTATCTGTTTCTCGGTCTGCAGGGGCCGAACGGACGTTCTTACCATCGTGAAACCGATGCGTCCAAGGCAGGCTTGAAGTCGGATTGGATGTGGTTTCTCGACCGGATCTTCACCTCCGATATGGAACAGCTCAATGCCTTAAATGAAGAAACAAAAGCAACTGCGGCTGAACTGGGTCAGACGGAACTTAAAAATGGAGTCGTTATCATGGTTCCGTTTGCCAATGAGAACGTAACGAACTTCGGAGATGTGGACGGAGACGGCCTATCTGAAAATTTGACGGCGCTTGCCGGCCGGGAGAAAGTCACGAGGTGGTATATCGATGAAGTGCTTTACCGCTTCGAGCAGGCAAACTATTCAAATCTGGTGCTGAAGGGTTTCTATTGGCTGAAGGAAGACATGGACACCACGAAACCGGATGAAGTGAACCTCGTTAAAAATACCGCAACCTACATCCATAACCAAGGAGATTATATCTTCGTATGGATCCCTTGGTCACAAGCCTATGCCGCTACCCAATGGGCCTCGTTTAATTTCGACTTTGCGATATTGCAGCCGAATCATTTTGTGAACAGGAACGATACGACATCGCCGGAAACCATCAAAAATTCTTCCGCCAAGTCATTCAATGCGGGCATGGGAGTGGAAATTGAATTTGACGGACAAATTCTTCGATCGGATAAATACCGCGAACGGTTCTATGATTACTTGAACGGGGGCGTGGAGTACGGTTTCATGAATAATTCCGTGCTGGGCTATTATGCGGATGCCAGAGGCGTTTACGACCTGGTCCGCAATGCAGAAGCCGGCTATCCGATTTACGAGGATCTGTATCGTTTTGTGAAAGGAACCTATGTGACGGATAAGCAGGTAACGACGATGCTGAACACGTTTGAAAGCACGCCGTTCGCCACCGGAGCCAGCGCGTCAACCTCCATTACTGCCGATCAGTCTGTGCAGGGGAATAAATCGATGAAGGTTGATTTCGGCAATTATGCGACGAGCTGCAAGGGGCAGGAGGCTCTGCGCAAGAGCCGGGTACCGCCCCGCTTGATGTGGCGGATATCGCCTATGTCAAATTGGTGCAGCGGAATAATGCCAATTATTTATCGCTCCCGCGAACCTATTATTTTGACAACATGCGATTGGTTCAGGATGATGGCGTTCGCTTGAATGACCTGGAATGGCTTACCTTTGGCGGCGGGGCCTCCGTCACGCTGTCGAAGACGGCCACCACCATTCGGGAGCAAAATACGGCCATTCAGGTCCAATATGGTTTGTACAACGTATCGCAAGCATGGATTGAAGCGCCAGCGCACTTCAAGCTTCGGGATTGGAGCGGGCAGGAAGCGTTTAAGGTAGATATTTATAATCCGAACGGGGCTATCATGAATGTGGGACTGAAATTTACGGATGCCAATCTGAAAACCTACTATCGCCGGGCGGCTTTGCAGCCGGGACGGTGGAACACCGTGCAAATACCGGTCGCCGATTTGGCTGCCGGCGCGAATGCCACCGCCGGGGAAGGTGTCTCTTCAGCGCTTTCGGTCGGCTCGATGCAGCGCGTTGATTTTTATCAGCGCAACAACAGCAATTATCTGGCCTTGCCGAATTATTTGTATTTCGATAACGTCCGGCTCGGCGTGATGGAACCGTAAAATCATGGAGGAGGAGGCCCCTCCAGGGGCTTTCTTTTATGAAGGGTCGGTGTGAGAATGTCGGATATTGCATGGATGGAAGAGCTTCATTCGTTCTATGTCGGTCAAATCAACGGACAAATTCTCCCCTTCTGGCAGAAGGCGGTCGATTATGAACGCGGCGGAGTGTTTACGGGATACGATCAGATGGGCGTTACGCTGCTTCACCGGGATAAATTCACCTGGTCTCAGGGGCGGTTTCTCTGGTTGTGGTCGCGGCTGGCGGATAGGAGGCGCAGTGGCCTGCTGCCGCTTGACACCGAAGGCCAAGACGCGGGCACAGCCGAGCTGGTCGAAGCCCGCCGCACTTATCTCTTTCTGCGGGAACATGCCTTTCTGGAGGATGGAAGCTGCGCGTTCCTGCTTACGGAGGAAGGTCGGCAGAAGGAAATGACGTCCGGACAGGGACATGATATCAGCATCTATGCGGATTGCTTCGTGGCGATGGGCTTCGCCGAATACGGACGCGTCGCTGGCGATCCGGAAGCGGTTCGGACTGCCGAACGGATGCTCGCGCATATCGAGCACAGGCTGGAAGCGGGCACGGCGCGCACCGAGCCTTACCCTGTTCCGGACGGCTGCGACGCCCACGGCCTTGCCATGATTATGCTGAATGCGAGCCAGGTGATAGCAGGGGCGCTGGAGTCCATGGGAGGCACCTCATCGGCGCCGAATGAATACCGACGGCTAGCGTGGCGGTATACAAAGCAAATTCTGGATACATTCTGCGACGACCGTGATCGGGTTCGGGAGATCGTCCGTCGCGGACACAACGCGGAAGAGGATGAGGAATTACTGCTGCTGCGCCATTTGAACCCTGGCCATACAGTGGAAAGCATGTGGTTCGTCATGGAGGAGGCGGTCAGGAACGATAGCGCGGAAACGATCGTCAAGGCGGCGCGAATCCTGATCCGCGCGCTCACGACGGGGTGGGACTATGAATATGGAGGGCTGTTCCGCTATGTCGATATGGATGGGGGAGAGCCTTCGGGCAAATCCATGCCGCGGGATGATCCATTCGAGCGGCTGATTCGCCAAACTTGGGATACGAAGCTGTGGTGGCCTCATTCCGAAGCTTTGTACGCTTGCCTGCTGGCTTACAAGCTGACGGGAGACGGCATTCACCGGGAATGGTACCGACGCCTGCACCGATATACGTTCGATGTATTTCCTGCGGCGCAAGGCAAGGAGTGGTTGCAGGTCCGGAACCGGGAAGGACAGCCGATCGAGAAGGTGGTGGCCCTTCCGGTCAAGGATCCCTATCATATTCTCCGCAACATGCTGCTGATCGTTGACCTTATATCAGGCACATGCCCGCAGGACCCGTCACAATAATACCGGAATTGACACGAGATCCATCTGGGTTTCACACGCTTTCAGCTTTACAATGGGGCGAAGAAACATACGGGAGGAAGCGACATGACCAAAGCGGACAGGACGACGGGAGAAGAGGTGAAAAGCGTCATCGCGCCCATGAGCCTGAGGGAACGGGCAGCTCAATTATTTGCGTTCTCGGCATTCGCGGCGGAACTGGATGACGCGACAAGACGGCTCATAACCGAACTTAAAGTAGGCGGAATCTTCCTTGGGACGGACTGTCTGCGGCGTCCTGAACAAGTCCATAAGCTGACATCCGCGATGCAGCGGACTTCGCTCCGGGAGGGCAGCGGCATTCCGCTGTTTATCTCGGCCGATTTCGTGGCGGGCGCGGGCTGCAAGCTGCTTGAAGGAGCGACCCACTTCCCGAAAAACCGTGCGCTCGGCGCGGTTGGGGACGAGAAGCTTGCCTATGAGGCAGGCAAGGTTACGGCGGTCGAATCACTCGCCATGGGCGTCAATTTCAATTACAGCCCGGTCGTCGATATCAACAACAATCCGCGAAATCCGGTCATCGGCACACATTCGTTCGGTGAAGAACCGGGTGGCGTTGCCCGTCTCGGCTGCGCCGTCATCAAAGGGTATCAGGAGCACGGGATGATCGCGACCGCCAAACATTTTCCCGGGCATGGGGATACGCATGTGGACTCGCACGAGGATTTGCCCGTACTTCCGTTCGACCGCGAGCGGCTGGAACGGTTTGAGCTTTATCCCTTCCGGGAAGCAATTGCCGCCGGCGTGGATGCGGTAATGGTCGGCCACATTGCGGTACCGTTGCTGGATCCTTCTCTTATGCCGGCCTCCCTTTCATACCGGGTGACTACGGAGTTGCTGCGGAGGCAACTGAACTTTGAGGGACTGATTGTGACCGACGGCCTGTCGATGAAGGGCATTACGAACCAATATTCGATGGAGGAAGCCTGCGTTCGGGCGATTATAGCCGGAGCCGACATTCTGCTCGGTACGGCAGCCGATTATGAACAGGCGGCCTCGATGTTGGAGGCGGTCGTTGATGCCGTCCGGGAGGGGAGAATTCCGGCTTGCCGGATCGAAGAGTCGTTGGAGCGGATTTTACGGATGAAAAGGAAGTACCGCCTGGAGCGGAAGGCAACTGCGGCGGCTTACCGGCCCGAAACGTTCCGGACGGGTGCCGCGGAGCGGCTTAACGAGGAGCTTGCTTCCAAGGCGGCGACTCCTTTAGGCGGGTTGCGAAAGGGGCTGCTGCTGGAAACGCAGGCCGATGGAAACGGACGCCCGCGCTGGCTGCTGCTTCGTGATCCCCACACGGGCCCATTTGCCGATGAGCTCCGTGCGGTATTGCCCGGGATCGAGGAGCGGACGGCCCGCGGGTGGGACGAGATGCTTGGGCTGCTGGAAACTGTGTCCCCGGAGAACGGAGTCATCGTTGCGGTTTCGCACAATAAGCCGCTTGAACCTGCCTGGCTGGAACGCTTGAAGCGTCGGTTGAACGGATTTGATCGCGCGGTGTGGGTTCACTTCGGGTCGGAATACGATGTGCGCGGCGCAGCGGTACCGTGTCTGCTTCTGTATGACCGGGCGCCTTCCCTGCAGCGCGGCGCGGCGCGCTTTCTGAGTGACGGCAAGCCGTCACAATAGTCCTTGAATTGGCACGGATTTCATCTGCACACGATCCCTCGCTCCGACTACACTTGGAAGAAAAGGGAACGGCAAAATGCCCGTTCGGCTGGGGGGAAACGCATGACTCGGAAAACGGCGGCGGGAATGATGAGAAGGAATGGAATCCTCTACCTTTTCCTTCTGCCGGGCGTCCTTTATTTTATCGTCTTCAAATATTTGCCGATGTACGGGATCCTGATCGCATTCCAGGATTACAGCCCGTTCAAGGGGATCTTGGGAAGCGATTTTGTCGGGTTTAAGCATTTCATCCGATTTTTCGAGGATGACGAGTTTGTTACCGTGTTCCGGAACACGTTATTGATCAGCTTGTATAAGCTGGCCCTCGGTTTCCCCGTCCCGATCGCGCTGGCGCTCCTGTTGAACGAAGTGCGTTTGGCCTGGTTCAGACGAACCGCGCAGACACTGTTTTACATCCCGCATTTTTTCTCCTGGGTCATTTTCGGCGGACTTGTGATTCAAGCGCTTTCGTCCAAGGGAATGATCAATTCGGTCATTGCGATGTTCGGCGGAGAACCGATTCTGTTCCTGACCCAAAAGGAGTATTTCCGGACCATCCTTGTCGTCTCCGAAATCATTAAAGAATCAGGTTGGGCTTCCATCATTTATGTCGCGGCGATTTCCGGCGTGAATCCTTCGCTTTATGAAGCGGCCAGAATGGACGGCGCGAAAAAACGGCATGAAATCATGCACATTACGATCCCGGCGATTTCAACGACGATTGTTATTTTGTTTATTCTACAGCTCGGAAATATTCTTGAATTGGGTGTCCAGCAGGTGTTCATGCTGTACAATCCGCTCGTATACGAGGTGGGCGACATCATCGACACCTATGTGTACCGGGTGGGCCTTACGGAGCAGAAATACAGTTTTGCCACAGCGGTCGGTCTGTTTCAGGCAACGGTCGGATTGATCCTGATCTATGCCGCCAACGGTCTTGCCAAACGTTTCAGCGGAGGAGGGCTATGGTAATGCGGATACGGAAGCTTCGCATCGGAAGCCTGGCAAAATACGCCGTTTTGACCGTTTTCGGATTGATTACCTTATTTCCGTTTCTGCACGTTCTGGCGCAATCGTTCAGCAGTCAAAACGCGATCGTTTCAAACCGGGTAACAATTTTCCCTGTCGATTTTCAATCGCTGTCCTACCGCATGCTGCTGGACGACGAATATTTTTACCGTGCCTTCGGCATTTCGGTGCTGCGGACCGCCGCCGGTGTCATGATCAACATGGTGCTCACGTGCCTGATGGCGTATCCGCTCTCCAAGCGTACGTTGAAGGGCAAGGCGCTGATCATGAACATGGTTGTTTTCACCATGCTGTTCCAGGGAGGGTTGATTCCGTCTTTCCTGCTGCTGAAGGAATTGCAATTGCTGGATACGCTGTGGGCACTGCTCCTTCCGTCGGCAATCAGCGCTTTCAATCTGATTCTGCTGAAAAACTTTTTTCAATCGGTTCCCGACAGCATGGAAGAGTCGGCCATGATCGACGGAGCGGGCCATGGCGCCATTCTGTGGAAAATTTTCGTGCCGCTTTCCCTGCCGGCGATCGCCACCCTGTCGCTGTTCTATGCGGTGATGCATTGGAATTCTTATTTCGATGCGGTCATGTATATCAGCAACACCGAGTTGAATCCGCTGCAAGTATATTTGCGGAATATGATCGTACTGAATGATTCCAATATCGAAGTGACCAACAATACCGGACTGTATCTGATTTCACCGGAATCGCTCAAGGCGGCGACCATTATCGCAAGCGTGCTGCCGATGATCGTCCTCTACCCGTTCATCCAGCGCTACTTCGCGAAAGGAGTGATGCTGGGCGCGTTGAAAGGATAAGGGGCGTGCCGGTAGGCATAGGATGCAAGGTCTCAACGCTCGGCAATTCTATGTTATAGTTGACGAAGGAGAGTGTAGCTGTGAGAAGGATGAGAAGATCGTTAATCGCCTGGCTCGTATTCGTATTATCGTTGACTCTGCTGGCCGCTTGCGGGTCCAACAACGGCCAACCGTCCGGGGAGTCCGGATCCGCGGCAAAGGAGCCGAACAACGGCGCGGCCGAAGCGCCGCCAGCCGAAGGCACCGGCGAAGCGCCGGCTGTCATCAAGGTGTTCATGCCCGGCGGAGCCACCTTTCCCGACGGGGAAGACATCAACAACAACCCATGGGTTCAATTGCTGGAGTCGGAGAACAATGTCGATCTCGACATCGAGTACGGTCCCGCGGCAACCGATGAATATATGAACAAGCTTACGCTGAAATTCGCCTCGAACGAGATCCCCGATTTGTTCGTCATTGCCTCCGCCAATCAGAACTGGCTGATGCAGAACGCCGCATTGGGCGCCCTGATGGAGCTTGACGGCAAGGTGGAGAAGTATGGAAACCTGATGAACGCCGTCTATCCCGATGCGTGGGAAGCGGCCAAATACGAAGGGAAAACGTATGCCGTTCCCGTACTGAACGACGGCAATAAGGCGACGGATAACCTGTACATCCGTCAGGATTGGCTTGACAAGCTTGGCCTCGAAGCGCCGAAGACGCTCGAAGAGTATGTCCAGGTGGCAAGATCGTTCCGCGAAAATGATCCCGACGGCAACGGCAAGGACGATACGTACGGAATCATCGCCTATGAGAACATGCTGGGGTGGTCGCATTTGTTCGGCGCATTCGGCGTCATTCCCGGCTACTGGATCGAGAAGGACGGCAAACTGGTCATGTCGGACGTACAGCCGGAAATGAAAGAAGCGCTGGCTTTCATCAATTCTTTGTACAAAGAGAAGCTGCTCGACAACGAATGGCCGATCACGGATGTTGCCGCATATAACGAGAAAGTAGCGAACAACCAGGTCGGCATGTATGAAGGAAGCTGGGCCGCTCCGCGGAATGAAATCAATACGAGCAAGCAGAACGACCCGGGTGCGGTATGGACGGCGATCGCTCCGCCGACCGGCCCCGGCGGCAAGCAGGGCGTGTTTGGAGGCCCCGAGTACAAATCGTTCGCCGTAGTCAGCAGCACCGCCGCGAACCCGGACGCAATCCTGCGCATGCTGGACTGGCTGGCGGTTTCCGATAATATCGATAAATTTGTTTTCGGGTTCGACAAGCTGGGTGAAGGATTTATGTATGACAGGGTGGACGGAAAATACGCGCTCAATTTCGAGAACCACAACAAGTACGGTTACCGCCAGCAGCTCATGTTCATGCAGCCGAAAGAGCTGAACGAGAAGAAGATGGAGGCGCTGGGGGCGGATTTCAATCTCGTCGGGACGATCAACAATTCCGTCAAGTACGGCATCCCGAACCGTTATGTCGGTGCGCCCACGCCGTCGATGGTAGAGAATTTAAGCGGTCTGGAGAAGCTGAGGGCAGAAACATTCACCAAGATTATCGTCGGCGAGCTGCCCGTCGATGCTTTCGATGACTTCGTGGCTGAGTACAACGCAAATGGCGGAGAAGCGATGGCGGCCGAAGTGCAGGAATGGTATGCCGGCAAATCATGACGGTTGAGGTAAGGGGATAGCCATGAAGAAGATGATGCCGGGACGGAACAAACCGACGATTAAGCACAAGTTAATCGTACTCGTCGCGGGTCATCTTCTTCTTGTTTCCGTTCTCGTCTATGCACTGTTGTTTTGGTTTCAATCGGTGCTGGAGGAGAAAATCAGCGCTTTGGCCCTGCAGACGATGGAGACGGTTGTCGGCAACGTGGAGGTATATATCGACAATACCGTCCGGTTATCCAACACGGTCGCCAGCGACGCCGGCCTGAACAAGCAAATCAGGGATAATCCCGATTTTGCCGATCCGCGCTCGATGTGGTCGCTTGTGCAAATATTGGAGAAGCTGAAAAGCTACTCGATCACGAATCCGTTCAACTATTCCATCGCGGTCTACAATGAAGAATCGGGCAAGGTGCTGTCGACGAGCGACGGCATTTATGCCGCGCCAGTCGAACAGATGGATTGGGCGGAACGGTTAATGCTGGAGGAAGGCAAGCCAATCTTCGTCGGAGCCGGACTGGCCGGGGTCGTGCCGCCGTATGCGCAGGGAAGCAGCCGTTCCATGATCAGCATTGTCCGGCCGCTCCCGGGCAGGGAACGGAAAAACATTCTGATCGTTAATTCCGATAAACAGGTTCTGGATCTGCTCATCGGCGATATCGAGCTGTTCGACGGAACCGGCATCGTCATTGGTAACGGGGAAGGCACGGTCTTTTACCGCAGGGGCAGTTTGCCCTCCGGTTTCGTATCGGACAGCGGGCGTGCGGACGACGCCGGAGCGCTGCCGTTCGCAACGGTCGAATACGACGGCGAAAAATATATTGCGGTGCGCAATTATTCGGACACGACGGCCTGGACGGTCAGCCTTCTTATTCCGTACGACGAAATCATGCGGGATGTCACTCGCATGATGAACGCTTCCCTGTTGATTCTCGGCGGCATCGCGCTCCTGATGGTGCTGCTGTTCGGCCTGCTGTATGTGCAAATCTTCAACCCTATCAAACGGCTGATTAAAGGTATGGTCATGGTCGAAAAAGGGCTCACGTTCCATCCGGTGGAAATCAAACGAATGGATGAGCTCGGCTTTTTGCAGCGGCGGTTTAACGATATGGTGCTCAATGAACAGCAGATGCGTCGGACGTTACTGGAGGAACAGCTTCACAAAAAGGAAATCGAGCTTAAGTTCCTGCAATCCCAGGTAAATCCGCACTTTCTGTATAACACACTCGATTCCATTTACTGGGTGGCGGAGCAAAGCGGCGTCGACGAAATCGGCGACGTCGTGCTGGATTTGTCGAAGTTTTTCCGTATCAGCCTGAGCAAAGGCAAGGATTTCATCTCCATTCGGGAAACGGTACGGCATCTTGAATATTATTTGCGGATCCAGCAATTCCGCCATGCCGGAAAGGTCGAGGTGGTCTGGGACGTGGACGAACGGTTGGCCGAAGTGGAAGTCATGAAGCTGATGCTGCAGCCGGTCGTGGAAAATGCCATTATCCACGGACTGGAGCGGACGGTGGAGGCCTGCCGGCTGACGATTCGGATACGGCGCGAGGAGGAGTGGCTGTCGTGCAGTGTAGAAGATACCGGGATCGGCATGGATGAGGAAAAGCTGAAGCATTTGATCGGGGAAATTATCCAGAATGAGGATCCGTCCGGTTCGACGTACGGCATGCGGAATTTGTACCAGCGTCTGCAGATTATATACGGCGAAGACATGCAGTTTTCCATTTGGAGCCAAATGGAGGAAGGAACGGTCGTAACGATCCGGATCCGGCTAAGCAGACTCGGAGGTGGCCGGCTTGAAGATGAAAGTCATCATCGTGGAGGATGAACCGAGGGTTCGTCAAGGGCTTTCCGAAACGATCGAATGGGAGCGATTCGGATTGGAGCTCGTCGGCTGCGCTTCCAATGGCGTGGAAGGACTCGAGCTGTTCAAAATGCATGGCCCGGCGCTGGTCATTGCGGATATCAGGATGCCGGTGATGGATGGGCTTGTAATGACGGAAGCGATATTGGAGCTGCAGCCCGATACCAGGATCATCATTATCAGCGGCCATGACGAATTCGAATACGCGCAGCGATGTATTGCGCTTGGCGTGACGAATTACCTGTTGAAGCCGATCGGCAAGAAGCAGTTTCAAGCGGAGCTCGAGAAGGTGACCGGCGGTTGGCTGGCAGAAAGGGAGAAACATGAGCACATTGCGCAGCTCGAGCAAAAGCTGAACAGTAATCTGCCGATGCTGCGTAATGCATTTCTGGAGGAATGGCTCGGCGGATTGTCCCCGAAGCCCGAGGATTTGCTGCGCGACAGCTTCGCTTTCCTGCAGATTCCTTTCGATATTGAACAGCCGGCGGCGCTGGCGATATTTGAACTGGATGCGGAAGGAAGCGGCTGGCGTTCCCTTGCCGACCGCAGACTGCTGGAATTCGCGATGCACAACGCGATAGTAGAGATGATCGGGGATAACGGCATAGCGTACCAGCGCGGCAACGGCCAAACCATTGTGCTGTATCAGTCCGTATCGACGGACCCGGCTGAGGATCTTATCGTCTGGGTGGAGCGGGCTAAAGCGAAAATCGGCGCTGCTTTGCGTTTGAAGGTAACCGCAGGTGCAAGCTCACGGGCGTTGCGCGCGACGGAGCTGCACCAATTATTTCAGGAAGTGCAACAGATCATGCGGCTTAGACTATCGCTCGGCACGGATCTCGTTCTCTATGAAGGGATGCTTCGACCGCTTCATGACCAATTGGCCGTCCTGCACGAAGCCGAAGAAGCGCTGCTGGTGCACGCCGTGGAAATGAACGACGAGGATCAGATTACGGCCATAGTAAAGGGATTGTTTGCGGAATGGACCAGGAAAGGGGAACTTTCGTATCCCGACGAGCTTTCGTACCAGTTCATAGGCTTGTTCACAAAGCTTGCCCACCGACTCGGCAGAAGCGTCCACAGCTTTCTGGATCGCGGGCAGTTGGAGCAATGGCGGCATCCGGAGCGATTTCGTTCGAAGGAAGAAGTCAGGACATGGTGGACCGCTCTGTTTGTCAGACTCGGTGAAAGCTATGCCGGCTATCGCTCCGACCGGAGGACGAAAGTGATCCAGCAGGTAATGGACTATATAGACGACCATATTTTCGAAAATATTACCCGGGAGGATGCGGCCAAGCATGTCTATATCAATTCGTCCTATTTAAGCCGGCTGTTCAAGGAGGTTACAGGGGAAGTCTTCTCCGAAACCGTGCTGCGCAAGAAGATGGAGAAAGCAATGCATCTGCTCCAGGCAGACCGCGTCATGGTGTATGAAGTGGCGGAGATGCTCGGCTACAAGGATCCGAGCTATTTCGCCAGGGTGTTTAAAAAATATACGGGCAAAAGCCCTTCCGAATTCCAGTAGCAAAGGGAATAAGGAACGGTCGTTTCGGGAGGGGTATCGACACCGGTGAATCGGGAGATGAAAGCGGATGTGGCCGTCATCGGCGGCAGCGTCGGAGGCAGCGCGGCTGCAATGGCCGCATGTCGTATGGGAAAAAAAGTTATTCTATTTGAAGAATGTGAATGGGTGGGCGGCCAATTAACGTCCCAGGCGGTGCCGCCGGATGAGCATCCGTGGATCGAGCAATACGGATGTACGAGGAGCTACAGGCAGTTTCGGGAGCGCGTGAGGCATTACTATAGAAGTTATTTTCCGTTGACGAAGGATGCGGTAGTTCGTCCCCTGTTGAATCCCGGCAATGCCATCGTCAGCCGGATCAGCCATGAACCGCGGGCTGCCTTGGCGGCACTGCGATCGATGATGGCTCCTTACGAGCACAGCGGCCGACTGACGATCCTTACGGGATACCGGACGGAAGCGTGCGAGCGGGATGGCGACCGGGTGTCGGGCGTGACGCTTCGGTCGCTGAAGGATGGAGAATTACTAACGGTCACGGCGCCGTTCTTCCTGGACGCGACCGAATGCGGAGATCTGCTGCCGCTGGCACGCATCCCCTATGTGACGGGAGCGGAATCGCAGTCGGAAACAGGGGAGCCGCACGCGTTGGACGGTCCTCCCGATGCCAGGGATATGCAGGCGGTAACACACTGCTTTGCGATCGACTACATGGAAGGCGAAGACCATACGATCGAGAAGCCGAAGGATTACGATTTCTGGAAGGAATATCGCGCCGATTTCTGGCCGGACCGGCAGCTCAGCTGGTGTTCACCCCAGCCGAGGACGCTCGCACCGGTAGAATATTCGTTATTTCCGAGAGGCGAGATGTTCTCTTTGTGGCGCTACCGCAGGGTGATTGACGCAGCACTGTTTGAACCCGGCGCGTTCGAAAGCGACATAACCATTGTAAACTGGCCTCAGAACGATTACTGGCTCGGACCGGTAATCGACGTGCCTGAGGAAGAGCGGCAGCGTCATCTGGAAGGGGCAAAGCAATTGAGCCTGTCTCTCCTCTACTGGATGCAGACGGAGGCGCCTCGTCCCGATGGCAAAGCGGGTTATCCCGGGCTCAGGCTGCGTCCGGATGTGGCCGGCACCCGCGACGGGCTGGCCCAACAGGTGTATATAAGGGAATCAAGACGTATTCGCGCAGAGTATACGGTGGTCGAACAGGATTTGAGTCCCGATACGAGAGGGGAGCTGGGATCGGTACGTTATGCGGATTCCATCGGGATCGGATGCTACCATATCGATCTGCATCCGAGCACGTCGGGAAGGAATTACATCGACATCGCCAGCCTTCCCTTTCATATTCCGCTCGGTTGTCTGCTTCCCGAATCGGCTGTGGACAATGTGCTGCCGGCCTGCAAAAATATCGGAACGACGCACATTACGAACGGCTGCTACCGTTTGCATCCGGTTGAATGGAATATCGGGGAAGCAGCGGGGTTGCTGGCCGCATTCAGTTTAGAGCGGGGCTGTTCCCCAAAAAGGGTGCGCAGCGACGGCGGCATCTTGGAAAGCTTTCAACGGCTGCTCTTGCAGGAAGGCATTGAGCTGGCCTGGCCGCGGTAAACGTTTTGGAAACGGGAGGAATTGGAATGAAAATAGCCGTTATCGGCGGGGGGACGATGGGTATGACCTATGCCCGCAACATCGCCAAGATCGAAAACGTCCGGGCAGCGGGAATATGCGATGCCAATCGGGAGCGCGCGGAGCGGGCGGCCCAGGTATGCGGAACGAACGCTTATACCGATGCCGATGAGCTGCTGAGCAGCGAGCGGCCTGATCTCGTTTGTGTGTGTTTGCCGACGCCTCTCCATAAGGAGTTTGTGGGAAAGCTGGCCGGGCAGGGCGTGCATGTCATCTGTGAGAAGCCGATTGCGCTCGACCTCGATGAGGCCGATCAAATGATTGAGGTGTGCGCCCAACATGGAGTCCGTTTGTTTATCGGTCATGTGGTGCGGTTCTTTCCTGCTTATCGGGATGCCGCAGAGAGAGTGAAGGCCGGCGCGATCGGCAGTGCGGGCATCGCGCATTTCAAACGCTTCGGAGCATACCCCGAAGGCGAAGGAGACTGGTATCGCGACCGGGCGAAGAGCGGCGGCGTCATCATGGACTTGATGATCCATGACATCGATTTCGCCAGGACCGTCTTCGGAGAAGCAGAGTCCGTCTATGCCAATGTCAGCCGCACGTCTCATCCGGATATGGAATACGCCCAGGTAACGCTCCGCTTCAGCGGCGGAAGAATGGCCATACTGGAAGGGCTTTGGGGGTATCCGGGGGCGTTTACGACCGCTTTCGAAATCGCCGGCAGGCAAGGGGTCATCCGCTTCGACAGCAGTCAGGCGTATTCCCGGATGACAAAGGTTCACGGCGGTGAGAAGGGGCGCGCCGAGCCGGTGCAGGTTCCGAGAAGCACGATGCTGCACGATCCCTACCACGATGAACTGCTCCATTTCATCGATTGCATCCGAAGCGGGAAAGAACCGCTGGTCGGTGTGCGGGATGCGTATGAAGCGGTGAAAATCGCCCTCGCGGCCGAGCAGTCGGTTCGGACGAAACAGCCGGTCGGATTGGAGGATCTGCGATGACGATCGTTAAAGTAGGCATGATCAGCTTCGCCCACATGCACGCCGCCGGTTATTTGCGCGCGCTTCTGCAGCGCGGCGATGTGGAGGTGGTTGGTATTGCGGACGAGAACCGGGAACGCGTACGTCCGCTCACGGAGCAATACGGCATCCCTTATTACGCCGAAGCGAACGAGCTGTTACGCCAATCGCTCAACGCCGTCGTTATTTGCTCGGAGAACAGCCGCCACGCGGAACTGACGGTTTTGGCGGCGAATGCCGGCAAGCATGTGCTGTGCGAGAAGCCGCTGGGCGTCTCGGAAGAGGAAATGCTGGACATGATTCGGGTATGCCGCGAACAAGGGGTTCAACTGATGACCGCGTTTCCCTGCCGGTTCATCCCGGCCGTTATTGAAGCCAAACAGGAGATCGAGGCCGGGGCAATAGGAGACATCGTGGCCATCAAGGGGACCAACAGGGGGACAATGCCGCGCGGGTGGTTTATTGACCGGTCCTTCTCCGGGGGAGGCGCCGTTCTGGATCACACCGTGCATGTGATGGATCTGATGCTGTGGTTCACCGGAAGCGAAGCGGCAGAGGTTTATGCCCATGCCGAAACGCTGTTTCACGAGGTCGATATCGACGATGCGGGCATCGTCCATGTGCGGTTTGAGAACGGCATTTTCGCCACGCTCGACCCCAGCTGGTCCCGGCCGGAATCGTTCCCAACCTGGGGGGATGTGACGTTGGAGATCATCGGCACCAAGGGCGTGGCGACGATTGATGCTTTTGCTCAGAAGAATGAGATTTACAGCGATCTGCACGGCAAAGGGCAGTGGGCTTATTGGGGCGACAACATGGACACCGGCTTGATCGACGGCTTTATCGCGGCTTTGAAAGAAGGGCGTGAAGTCCCCATTACCGGAACCGACGGCTACCGGTCTGCGAGAATCGCGTTGGCGGCTTATGAATCCGCGCGGACGGGAGCCCCTGTCGTGATCGGACCGGCGTCCATGAAGGAGAGATCGTTTTGAGGACCGTATGGCATAGCCCGAGGCGGCAGCCGTTTCATATCGCGGGATTTCCTTGGCTGGAGCGGGACGGCGTTTACCGCAGATTGCCGCTCGACCCGGACGGTTCCCTTCCGCCTGCGGTCGAAGCGCTTGCCGGCTGCACGGCGGGGGGACAAATCCGGTTTCAAACCAATTCATCCCGGTTAGCCGTGAAGGTGCGTTTGACCGGCAAGGCGGATATGAACCATATGCCGGCGACAGGACAGTGCGGCTTTGATTGCTATATCGGAACGCCCGGCGGTTCGATATATTGCAATACGACTAAATATGACCATAGGCAGCCGGAATACGAAATTGTTTTATTCGAAAATTACGCCGGCGGCCTGAAACAGATTACGTTGTACTTCCCTCTCTTCATAGGAGTTGAGGAGGTGTTGATCGGCCTTGAATCGGGAGCGGTCGTTGCCGCTCCACCGCCATACGACAGCGGCAAACGGCTGGTGATCTACGGTACTTCGATCACGCAAGGCGCCTGCGCATCCAGACCGGGCATGGCGTACCCGAATATATTAAGCCGCAAGCTGAACGTCGAGTGCATCAATTTGGGCTTCTCCGGAAACGGGAAAGGAGAAGCGGTTGTAGCGCGCATGGTCAGTGAAATTACGAATCCGGGGCTTCTCGTATTGGACTATGAAGCGAATTGCGGCGGGCCCGAATTGCTGCAAAGCACGCTGCCGGCATTCATTCGCATTTTTCGCGGCATTCATTCCGGCGTGCCGGTTGTCGTTCTTTCACAAATCCGTTTCGCCGGGGAGATGTTCGACCGCGGTCTGCTCGACCTGCGGCTGACGTTGAAAAACATCCAGATGGAAACGGTGCGCGCTTTCCGGGAGCAAGGGGACGGGGAGGTTTATTTTCACGACGGCGAACAGCTGCTTGGAGACGATTTCCATGAATGCACCGTAGATGGCGTACATCCGACCGATCTCGGTTTCAGCAGGATGGCCGAACGGCTTGTCCCGGCGCTGAAGCCGTATTTTCAATGATTGAGGTGCTTGTGCATGAGCCGGACCGGAACGGGGCAAAGTTCGATCGGTTGGCGCACGGGGAAGGAGAGACGGGAAGGTGAAAACAGCGGTATATGATCCTTCGGGGCGAATGGAGCGGTATTTTCCCGGCGCCGAGTCGGTTGGAGATTTGACGGTTCTAACCGGACTCGATGCGGCTGAATACGGGACGGTTATTATTAACGGCTGGCATGCGGGCAAGCCCTTAAGGCTTGACTATGACGTTGCGGAAGCGTTGTGGCGGTTTGTGGAACAGGGCGGTCTTCTCTATGGCGAGATGGTGGAATGCGTAGACTTTCCATCCTCCCGTTTGTTCGGTTTCCGGCAGGATTTTCCCGCCACATTCCGGAGATTGGAGAAGCTGAAATCGGCGAAAGAAAATGTACATTGCCCGGGAGGAAGCCTGCTGGAGTGGAACGGGCCTTTCCTGACCGGATTCCATCTGTGTACCGAGGTGCTTCTGGAAATCGGCGCATTTGGCGAGACGCACCGGTCCGAAGGAGCCGGACAGCAACCCGCACTGATGACGAAGACGCTCGGCTCGGGCCGCGTGGTTTATGCCGCGATTCCGTTGTTCGCGAATGAACAGCCGTGGTCGCTCCGGCCTTATGGCTCATGGGCGGGGATGCTGTCCTTGCTCGCGATCGAGTACGGCTTGCCGTGCAGGTCGCCAGCGCCTTTGATTGGACTGCGAAAACAGAGCGTGGAGGCGGCAGTTGGCTCCGGCGTCCGGTGGTTTACGGATTCCGGCATAATGCCGGATCATGACGGATCCGGGGGCATATATGAGAACATCCACTCCTGCCGCGGCGACATAAGCCGCGATGTCCGGCCGGACTGCAACGCGCAAACGGCACTCATGTTTCATTTATACGGCCGTTATACGGGTGACGCCCGCTGGAGTGAAGTGTCGGCCAATATCGTCGACTTTCTGTTCCGTTCCGGGTTGCAGGATGACGAGGCCGGGTCGCCGACGTACGGATTTTGGAAGTGGTACCGGTTTCCGGCCGACAAGCCGGATCAGATCTTCAGCGACGATAACGCGTGGGTCGCCTTGGTACTGCTCTATTTGTACCGACAAACGGGCATCGAAGCATACAAGACAAGAGGCCTCATGACGGCCGAAGCGTTGTGGGACACGCAGAATAGGCTGGGACTGAGACGGGAGGTGCTGCTCGGCGGCGAGTTGCGCGACAAAGGGAAGGCGCATTTTGCCGCTTATGGCGAGAGCAACATGAACCCTCATTTCCAAAGCGTCGTACATGCCGCGTTCATCCAGGCGTACCTTGTTACGAACGACCGCAAATACGTGGAAAAGGCGCTGAAGGGCACTCATTATTTACTGGAGCATCGGGAAAAGCTCACGTATATGTACAGCAAAACCTCGGGATCCGCCCGGTTTCTTCTTGCGCTTTCCCATCTCTACGCGGTTACCGGGGACAAAAAGATCGAAAAAGGGTTATATGAGGTGTTCGATTATCTCAAGCTTCAACGCCATGCCTCCGGCGGCATCGAAGAGGCGGACAATCCGGATCCGGAGCGCTACGGAAAGGAAGACGCCGGCGTGTTCCTTTACAATGGGGAAGGGATTTCGGATCAACTGTATACGAACAATTTTATAGCGATGAACGGTTGGGAAGCTTGGAAAGCGACAAGGGACGAGAGCTTTTTCGGGTTTCATGACGACATTGCCGGATTTATGGCGAGCATTCAGATTGTCTCGGATCTGAAAGCCTATAACGGCGGATGGTTCAGAGCGTACGACTTGAACCGGCAGGAATATTTCGGGAACAATGGCGACACGGGCTGGGGACCGTACTGCATCGAAAGCGGCTGGACCAACGGGATAGCGGTTTCCGGGCTGTTGTTGAAGCTGTTGGATTCGTCTTTATTGGACTGATCCGTTCAAAACTCGGGTTGCCAGGAACGCAAGATTACGAGGAGGATCGCTATGATGGAGCGCCGGCGTGAGATGATGGTTGACCGTTTGCGTATTGAAGTATATCCCGATCGCCAACGAATGGGGGAGTCGGCCGGCAGAGCCGTCGCGCGACAACTGCGGCGGCTTCTCGCAGACCAGGATAATGTTCGCATGGTGTTTGCCGCCGCCCCGTCTCAGAACGAGTTTCTGTCCTGCCTGCGGGAGGAAGAGGGAATCGATTGGAAGCGGGTGACCGCCTTCCATATGGACGAATATATCGGTCTTCTTCCCGGAGCCCCTCAGTTTTTCAGCCGCTATTTGCAGGATCGTCTATTCGATCATGTCCGTCCCGGAACCGTTCATTTCATGCACAGCGAAGGAGAAGTTTCTAAAGAGTGCGCGCGGTACGGGGAACTGGTTCGGGAGGCCCCGATCGATATCGTCTGTCTCGGCATTGGCGAGAACGGACATCTTGCGTTTAACGATCCGCCGGTGGCTGATTTCAACGATCCGCATACGGTAAAGATCGTCGCACTGGATCCGAGCTGTCGGCAACAGCAAGTCAACGACGGCTGCTTCGCTTCATACAATAAGGTTCCCACGCATGCCTTGACGTTAACGATTCCGGCATTGATGGCCGGACGTTTCCTTTATTGCTCCGTTCCCGGAGCCGCCAAACGGAACGCGCTGACCGCTCTGCGGTCAGGCCCGGTCAACACAGCCTGTCCGGCCTCCATTCTGCGAACGCATTCGGCCTGTCGCCTGTTTGCGGATATGGATGCTTATGGAATGGAATAAGAAAATGGCGGTAACCGGACCATCCGTTTATCGCGGCCGTCATTACCGTCAAGGCCGTCCGATCGAAGTGAGGTGCGAAAACGGTCTGATCGCTGAAATTCGCGATGCCGGTGATACGGGAAACACAGCCGATAACGGAGAAAACGGATCGTTGTACTGGATAGCACCAGGCCTTGTCGATCTTCAAGTGAACGGTTATGGCGGGATCGATCTCAACCGGGAGCCTCTCAATCCTAAAGAGTTTTACGGTCTTATTCATACTTTGTGGTCGCTCGGTGTCACTTCTTTTTTGCCGACAGTGATTACGAACGAACCTTCCGCTATGGGAAGACTGCTGGCATCTCTGAATGAGGCGATAGTTGCTGCCGGTGCGAATAAGAGCCTTGGCGCTTCCGTTCCGGGAATTCATTTGGAAGGTCCCTTTATTTCGCCCCAGGATGGACCGCGGGGAGCACACGGGAAGACATGGGTGATGCCTCCGGACATCGAACGGTTGGAAGAATGGCATCGGCTTTCCGGAGAGCGTCTGCGAATCGTTACATTTTCCCCGGAATGGCCGGCTTCCGAAGCGCTCGCCCGGTGGTGCGGGAGACGAAACATTGTGGCGTCCATCGGTCATACGGCGGCAGACGGGGACCAAATCCGTGCAGCTGTCAAGGCGGGAGCGGCGCTGTCAACGCATTTGGGAAATGGCGCACATCCGGTGCTGCCCCGCCATCCCAATTACATTTGGGAACAGATGGCTAACGATGATCTTGTTGCCTGTGTGATCGCGGACGGCTTTCACCTGTCGGAGGCTGTGCTGAAAACGATCTATCGTGCCAAGGCGGGCCGGATGCTGCTGGTGAGTGACTCGGTTGCGGTCGCAGGCTTGCCGGCAGGCCGTTACCATTCGCCGGTCGGCGGCGATGTCGTGCTGTCTCAAGAGGGCAAGCTGTATTTGGCTGAGGATGAAAGATTGCTGGCGGGATCCGCGAAGCCTCTGATTAAAGGAGTGGAGCATCTGGCGTCGATAGGCCTGTGTGATTGGCAAGAAGCGTGGGAAATGGCGTCTGTCGGCCCTGCTCGTACATTGGGAATTCCGGCAGGCCAAGGCCTTGCAGAGGGCGCGCCGGCAGATTTTGTGTTAATGGAAACCAACGGCCTGTGTTTCTCGATCAAACAGACGGTCAAAAGAGGTCAGCCGGTATATGGCGGGTGAAAGATAAAAGCCGATCCTTGTTTATAACAAGGCTCGGCTTTTTTGACGGGATTAATCAGCAGCGTTGACAACATCAGGAAGCTGCGAATATACTGTATATAAATATATACACACTATTATCAATTTGAGGGGAGGCGGACCGTTTGGGCTTGTGGAAAGGCGCCTGGCGTTTGGCGAGCTTTGAGCTGCGGAGGTCCTGGGGCGGAGTGCTGCTGACGCTCCTCTTTTTCGCCTATATGGCGCTTATCGGCTCTCAATTGATTAATGAAGTGTTTAGCGGCGATTTGCCGCACGGGGTTGAATGGGCGCCGGATTTCATGTTGCTCACGGTCTTACCGAACACATTACGCGAGCCGCGCTTATTAAACGGATTCGCGTCCGGAATTTGACGAGCTGAGAAGGTGAAGCCGATGTGGATCCCGATACAGCTGAACGAGCAGAGCGCCGAGCCGTTATATTATCAGATTGAAGTGCAGTTAAGAGCCTTGATCGTAAGCGGGCAGCTGGCGGAAGGCACGCTGCTTCCGTCGATCCGCGAGCTGGCGAAGACGCTGAAGTGCAGCGTCATTACGGTGCGGCGGGTGTATCAGGATTTGGAGAACGAAGGACTGCTGCGCACCCGTCAAGGGACGGGCACGTTCGTGGCCAAGGTGGGCGATGAGGAGCGCCGCCGGCATCGGACCGAAGCGGTTGTCGAAACGTTGGAGTCCGCGGTCGACACGGGGCTGCAGGTCGGATGCGGCGAAGCCGAACTGAGGAAGCTTTTTGACGAGGTGCTCTCACGCAAGCTGGCGGATCGGCCCGAGCGGCCTCCGCTCGGTGGAGACGGCGGCAATGCATGAAACGGGAGAAGGAGCGGTTGAACGATGGGGAAGTATGCAGTTCGGCTGAACGGTGTGGAGCAGAAACGGCCGCATTTTCGGCTCGGGCCGATCGATCTGGATATACCGAAAGGGTATGTGACCGCGATTGTCGGTCCGAACGGCTCTGGTAAAAGCTCAACGTTCCGGCTGCTGCTCGATCTGGCGAAGCCGGATGCCGGCGAGATCGAGCAGTTGGGGGAACGGCTCGGCGTACGCGACGATGCGCCGCTGAAGCGGCGAATCGGCGGTACTGGTGAAAGAGCGGCTCGGGTCGGGGATACGGCGAGCGAGCCGGAATATCATCGAGTCGGGGGAAGGGAGCAGCAGAGATGAATCCTTTGAAGGTGGAGAATGTCGTCAAACGATACGGCGATAAGACGGCTGTGAACGGTCTTGGCTTCGAGGTTGCGAAAGGCGAAATTTACGGCCTGCTCGGCGGGAACGGCGCGGGCAAAACGACAACGATGCGGATGGTGCTGGGACTTATTTATCCGGATGAGGGGCGGATCTCGTATCACGGCAAAAGCTACGGCGGCGAGCAGCTGCGCGGGCTCGGCTACCTGCCGGAGGAGCGCGGGCTGTATCCGAAAATCAAGGTCAGCGACCAGATTATCTACTTGGCCCAACTGCGGGGGATGAACCGCAAGGAGGCGGACCGCAATTTGCGAAGCTGGCTGGAGCGGTTCAACGTTCCGGAGTATTACGACAAGCGTGTCGAAGAACTGTCGAAGGGCAACCAGCAGAAAATCCAGTTCATTGCGGCGGTTATCCACGATCCCGACATCCTCGTGCTGGACGAAGCGTTCAGCGGGCTGGACCCGGTCAATGTCGAGCTGCTGAAGTCGACGGTCAAGGAGCTGCGCGACGCGGGCAAGACGATCCTGTTTTCGACGCACCGGATGGAGCATGTGGAGGAGTTGTGCCGGAACATCACCATTTTGCACAAATCGAATCCGGTGCTGCAGGGCAATCTGAAGGAGATCAAGAAGCAGTTTCCGAGAGAGCGGGTGATGGTCAGCGTCGACGGCGAGCTGCAAGGGCTGGCGTCGCTGCCGGGAGTCGGCAAGGTAATCAGGCATGAGAACGGCTACGAGCTGACGATCGGCCGGGCCGAGGCGGCGCAATTGATTTTGCGGCATGCGATGGCCCAGGGCGAGCTGACCCGGTTTGAGATCATGGAGCCGACCTTGAACGAAATTTTTATCCGAACGGTAGGTGAGCGCATTGAATAGCTTTGTTACGGTCATGGCGTTTACGCTGCGCAACAAGCTGCGGACGAAAGCTTTTCTCATTACGACCCTGATTATTGCCATTATCCTCAGCGTGGTGGTCAACCTTCCTTATATCATCTCGGCATTTTCTTCCGGTTCGGTCGACTCGATCGGCTACATAGAGACGAGTGCGCCCAAGGTGACGGGGCCTCTGAAGGCGTACTACGACAAGCAGGAAGAGCCGGAGCTGAAGCTGGTTGCGTTCCCGGATGCCGGAAGCGCGGAGGCGAACGAGAAGGCGTTGAAGCAGGCGATCGCCAACGGGGATATCAACGGCTACCTGGCGTTCAGTCCGGGAGAGGGGGCCGATTTTCCGAAGGTGACGTACAAATCGGAGGAACTTCTCGCCATGGGCGCGCCGGGGTCGATCCCGACCGTGCTGCAGCAGATCAAGACGGAAACGGTGCTCAAGGACGCCAATTTGACCGATGCGCAGAAGGCGCAATTGTTCGCACCGGTGGAAATCGACAGCGTGCAGATTACCACCTCGGAGGGCGCCGGATCGGTCGGCGAGGGCAAGACGCCGGAGGAGCGCGGGGTCGCCATGGGGCTCGTGTACGTGCTTCTGTTCGTGCTGTTCCTCGGCATCATGGTCACCGGGCAGCTGATCGCGACCGAAATTACGGCCGAGAAAAGCTCGCGCGTCATGGAGGTGCTGGTCACCAGCGTCTCGCCGCTGAAGCAGATGTTCGGCAAAATCGCCGGCATGTTCCTCGTCGGCCTGTCGCAGATCGCGCTGTATGTGGTCGTGTTCCTGATCAACCTGTCGCTGCCGCATAATCAGGGCATGCTGGAGAGCATGAACATCGACCTTGGCGCGATCGATCCGCTGTTGATCGTGTATGCCGTCGTGTTCTATCTGCTCGGGTACTTTCTGTACGCGACGCTGTTCGCGGCAGTCGGCTCGATCGTCAGCCGCACCGAGGATCTCGGCCAGGCCGTCATGCCGCTCACGTTCCTGTCGCTCGGCGGCTTCTATATCGGCATGTTCGGTATGGCACAGCCGAACTCAACGTTCGTCGAAGCGGCTTCGTTCATCCCGTTCTTCACGCCGTTCATCATGTTTCTGCGGATCGGCCTGGCCGACCCGGCCATATGGGAGGTCGCGCTTGGACTCGGCTTGCTCGTCGTCTCGATCCTGTTCTTCGGCTGGCTGTCGGCGAAGATTTACCGCACCGGCGTGCTCATGTACGGCAAACGCCCGAGCATCAAGGAGCTGCGCAAGGCGATGAAGGCTTATAGGGTTTGAGCTATAAAATCGAGTCCGGGCTTGGAACAAGGAACAGATAATTCCTCCAGTTGACACGTGGGTTGTTGACAACAAATGTGAATATTTGATCGGCGTGGCCAAGCTGATAGCGGAAGGGAAGCTGACGAAGGAGCGGCTCGAAGGTGCGGGTGAGATCAAAAAGGTCGAAAAAATGCTCGCCGCCATCCGCGGCATTGGACCGTGGACGGCTAATTATCAATTCGTGATTCCCGACAAGAATACAAGCGCCTCCGATGGTTCGGGAATTAAAAACCAATCAACGGGGGAGTATATGGGATGGTGTGGTCCCCATCGAAGCGAAACAACAAACGGGGATCGATGACAACCTGAGTACGAGAAGTGAAGTCGTATTGCGACAATAAGCCTAACGATGTTTAACGCCAATATCCGAAAAACGGACATTGGCGTTTTTCCTAGAGCCGTAACATGTTTACTGTCAAATGCACGCACAACTTGGCGGCAAGGAACGATCTTTGAACGTTAAATGATTTTCATCTTGACATACCTACCAGGGGTATAGTATATTCTTTGCGAAAGGTGAACCGGATTGAAGGTCAGATCGGAGGAGTGAGAGGTCTTATTGAGAAAGGCGCCTACTGCGATGATGTGTTGAATCAGATTGCCGCCGTTCAGTCGGCATTAAACGGCGTCGGGAAAATTCTGCTGGAAGGACATATGAAAAGCTGCATGATCGAAAGAATTCAGTCTGGCGATGAGAAAGTCATTGATGAACTGTTGGTTACCGTTCATAAATTAATGAAATAGCGCAGAAGTTAGACGGTATAACGTGGAGAACAAGAAGAATAAGGAGGTCACCGAATATGTCATCGCAAACGAAGGTTATGGAACAATCGGATGCCCAAGCGGCGAAAGAACGCGTCACAATGGCCATAACGGGTATGACCTGCGCGGCCTGCGCCGGCAGAATTGAAAAAAACTTGTCGAAGCTGGAAGGCGTTGCGCAGGCGGGAGTGAACCTGGCCACGGAAAAGGCGAATGTCACGTTTGACCCGGCCAAAGTGTCGGTCGGCAAACTGATCGAAACCGTTAAAAAAACCGGCTACGGGGTGCGTGAGGAAAAGGCGGTGCTTTCCATCAGCGGCATGACTTGTGCAGCCTGCGCGACGCGGGTGGAGAAAGGTCTGCAGAAAGTGGAAGGGGTATTAAAGGCCAATGTGAACCTGGCAACCGAAAAAGCGACGGTCGAGTTTATTCCCGGTCAAGCGGACATTGACACACTTGTTGCCGCGGTCAAAAAGGCCGGGTACGGAGCCAAAAAAGCGGAGGATGTATCTGTCGACAACGAACGGGAAGCGCGTGAAAAGGTGTACAGAACGCAGCGCAATAAATTTTGGATCGGTGCTCTACTATCCGTTTTGTTCCTTCCTCAGATGGTTTCGGACTTGGGGATCCGGTATGGTGTCAATGTCGGCTTTGAATTTCACCTGAATCCCTGGATACAGTTTTTGCTTGCGACACCCGTTCAGTTCTATGTCGGCGGTCATTTTTACAGCGACGCGTACAAGGCGCTGCGCGGCAGAAGCGCGAATATGGCGGTGCTGGTTGCTTTGGGTACTTCCGCGGCTTATTTTTACAGCTTGGTTGCGACGGTGCTGGGCCTCGATATCGGACTTTACTACGAAGCCGCAGCGATTGTCATTACATTGATTGTACTTGGCAAAGTTCTTGAAATCAGAGCGAAAGGGCAGACTTCGGAAGCGATCAAAAAATTGATGGGACTTCAGGCCAAAGCAGCCCGTGTCATCCGTGACGGCCAGGAACTGGACATCCCGATTGAGGACGTGGTGGCAGGCGATGTGATTTTCGTTCGTGCCGGCGAGAAGATTCCGGTCGATGGGGAAGTTGTGGAAGGCAGCAGTTCCGTTGACGAATCGATGCTGACCGGTGAAAGCATGCCCGTGACCAAAAATGTGGGCGACGCGGTGATCGGGGCTACCGTAAATAAACACGGGTCTTTTAAATTCAAGGCCACCAAAGTCGGCAAGGATACCGCGTTGGCCCAAATTATCAAGCTCGTTGAAGAAGCGCAGGGATCGAAAGCGCCGATTCAGAAATTGGCGGATCAAATCTCCGGTGTTTTTGTGCCGATTGTGATCGGGATTGCGTTCCTTACTTTTGCCGTGACGTATTTCTTGGTCGGCTTTGCCCCCGCACTGATCAGTGCGGTAGCCGTCCTGGTGATTGCCTGCCCATGCGCCCTTGGTCTGGCCACGCCTACCGCTGTCATGGTCGGGACGGGCAAAGGGGCGGAGATCGGCGTTCTGGTCAAGAGTGCGGAGCATTTGGAGAGCGCCCATCGGGTAGGCACCGTTGTTTTGGATAAAACGGGAACGATCACCAAAGGTGAGCCGGAAGTGACGGATATCGTCGTCGCAGCCGGAAATTACTCCGAAGATGAACTGCTTCAATTGGCCGCGACAGCCGAAAGGGGCTCCGAGCATCCATTAGGCGAAGCGATCGTGAACGGGGCCAAGGCAAAGGGATTGCCGTTAGGCGAAACGTCGCATTTCAACGCCATTCCGGGCCACGGCATCGAGGTGGAAATTGAGCACAAAAACATCCTTATCGGCAATAAGAAGTTGATGCGTCAACGCAACGTATCGATTGAGGCGATTCTTGAACAAATGGAAATGTTGGAGGGCCAGGGGAAAACGGCGATGCTTATGGCGGTGAACGGCCAGCTGGCCGGCATGATTGCGGTGGCCGATACGGTGAAAGAAACGTCGGCGGAAGCGATTAAGCGTTTGAAAGCTATGGGTATCGAGGTGATCATGATCACGGGCGACAACAAGCGAACGGCGGATGCCATTGCGAAGCAGGTGGGAGTCGATCGCGTTCTGGCGGAAGTTTTGCCGGAAGACAAATCGGCTGAAGTGGAGAAATTGAAACAGGAAGGCAAAGTGGTGGCCATGGTCGGGGATGGCATTAACGATGCGCCGGCCCTTGTCGCGGCCCACATCGGAATAGCGATCGGCACGGGGACCGACGTGGCGATCGAGGCGGCCGACGTCACCTTGATGCGCGGCGATCTGATGGGCATTGTGGACACCATCCGTCTGTCGAAAGCCACGATGCGCAAAATTCGGCAGAATCTGTTTTGGGCATTTGCCTACAATATCATTTTGATTCCGGTTGCCGCGCTCGGATTGCTGAATCCGGTGCTTGCCGGAGCCGCAATGGCGTTCAGTTCCGTATCCGTTGTAGGAAATACCCTGTTCCTGAGGCGCTGGCAACCGATTTCGGTATAGAAAAAGGGTTGCCTCCTCATTTTACCCGCATATCCGTAAAATTTCGCGAATTCGACACAAATAAACTACAATGTGTAGTTTTTTCGAAAATCTCGTTTATCAGGAAACGGGTTGGGTAATATATACAAGTGGTCCTGCAAAAAGGCCAACAATCAAAGGAGGTAGTGTGAATGTCTCACGAGCAATTTAAGCAGTGCATCGAGGAATGTTTACGTTGTATGCAAGAATGCAACCATTGTTACGACGCTTGCCTGAACGAGGAAAACGTCCAGATGATGCGCGATTGCATCCGCCTGGATCGCGAATGCGCGGATATTTGCGCGTTTGCCGCTCAGGCTATGTCCCGCAACAGCCGGTTTGCCGCACAAATTTGCCAACTCTGCGCGACGATCTGTGAAGCTTGCGGCAATGAGTGCAACAAGCATGCGGCTCACTCCGACCATTGCAAGCGGTGTGCGGAAGCTTGTCTGAGGTGCGCGGAAGCCTGCCGCAGAATGGCCGGCTAAAATACTTATATGAACGTGTTCGGCTGCAACATTTACCCCCTCTGCAAACAGAGGGGGTAAATTTATGCCTTTTTGGATGTTCCTGCTCTTGATTTCATTAATTGTACACATATTTTTCACGTTTTGAACAAACCTTTGGTTTACACTCGTAAGCAGGAAATCATCGCAAAATTGCGGTTCTTCGATGGAAGGGGATCATAGAAGTTGAAAGGGTCATTTTATCGAACGGTGCTGCTCATGGCGTTTTTGCTTGCCGCAGGCTCCGGAGCGGCATATGCCGATGTGTCAAACGGTCTCATGATCACGAACATCGCGTTTGACAGTCAATACGCGAACGAGAAGAGCGAGCTGTCGCTCCAAGTCATTCAGGTATGGGTAAAAGAGGGCGATGTCGGCGCGCTCGATGAATTTGCGCCCGTTACGAATGCGGTCGTGAAGGTGACATTGACCAAGGGCGGCCGCCAAATCGAGGTCGACCCTTCTCACGTGAAAGACGGGAACTATAAAGGCACGGTGATTTTTCCGGAACCGGGAAAATGGGACGTGAGAGTGAATGCGAATTTACGGGACAGCCTCAATCATCGCGAGGAGGTTATGCGAACAACGCTGGATGTGGACGGGCCGCGCTCCGAAGAAGAGCAGGCCGGCAAACTGGATAAACCATCGCCTTCTGCTGATAATTTGTCCGGCAAGCCAGCCGCGCCGCCTGCGTTTGTGGTGATTGTCGGCTTGCTGTCGGCCGCCTTGGTCATCGGTTTTGGCGCGTTGTGGACGCGTAGAAAGAAACGGGAGGGATAAAGCATGGGCTGCTGCGGAACGCCATCGCACCGGAACAAAAAAACGGGGCACGATCACAATCCGAAACCGCTTGATTTGAAACCGCTGGATCTGCTGAAAATTCGGCTGGCAAAGGGCGAAATTTCGTTTGAGGAATACGAGAAAATGAAAGTTGTGCTGCAACAGTAAGCGCAACACATTTTGATCAAATTTTGAACACATTAATCCGCTATAGTGGAAATTGAACTTCTACCATCATTCCACAAGGAGGATATGAAATGGCATTAGTATCGCCAAGACCGAAAATTGCACGCAATATCACGGACCTGATCGGAAGAACCCCTTTACTGCGTTTAAATCGTTTGAGCAACCAAACGGGAGTGCAAGTGCTCGCCAAGCTTGAATATTTCAACCCGCTGGGCAGTGTGAAAGACAGGTTGGGGCATGCGATGATTCAAGCGGCTGAGGAGCAGGGGTTGCTCGATCAAGACTCCGTCATCATTGAACCGACAAGCGGGAATACGGGGATTGCGCTTGCATTTGTATGTGCGGCCAAAGGGTACCGGTGCAAATTAGTCATGCCGGACACGATGAGCGTAGAGCGGCGGAATTTGTTAAAAGCGCTTGGCGCGGAACTGGTGCTCACTGAGGGAGCAAAGGGAATGAAAGGCGCCATAGCCGTTGCCGAACAATTGACGGCCGAAACGCCGAATGCCTTTATGCCGCAGCAGTTCAACAATCCAGCCAATCCCGAAGTTCATCGGAAAACAACCGCCGAAGAAATATGGGAAGACACCGGAGGGCTGGTTGATATTTTAATCAGCGGAATCGGAACCGGCGGCACGATCACAGGTGTTTCGGAGACAATCAAGGAGCGGAAGTCATCCTTTTATTCCATCGCGGTTGAACCGGCCGCTTCCCCTGTTTTGTCGGGCGGAGAACCGGGACCGCACAAAATTCAAGGCATCGGCGCAGGTTTTGTACCCGGGGTTCTAAATACCGAGATTTATGATGAAGTGATTACAGTCACGAACGAAGATGCCATTGAAGCCGCGAGGCGGGTTGCGAGGGAAGAAGGCATTCTCGTCGGCATTTCTTCGGGAGCGGCATTGCATGCGGCGGCTGTTGCAGCCGGCCGTCCGGAGCATAAGGGGAAAGTCATGGTCGTCATTTTACCGGACACCGGAGAACGCTATCTTTCCACGGTTTTATTTCAAGATTAAATAGGGAGGGTTTCAGATGTCCTGGCTAACAATCGGATTGCTTTTGGCTTGCCCCCTGATGATGTTTTTTTGTATGAGAGGGATGTCGGGCGGACACAAGAACGCAAAGCCCCATTCAGACCATGACGGCGTCTCGCAAAAAGAGCTTCAGGAGCTTCAAATCAGTATGGCGGATTTAATGGAGCAAAATCACAGGCTGTCAAAGGAAGTTCAATCCTTGAAAGAAAACGCGTCAAACGTGATTGAACTCGAAGAGGAAAAGAACAAGAGGGTAATATCCTGATTCTCATTGATCAACGACTGCAGCAGCGTATTAAAAAAAACGAACGGAAAAAGCGGACTGCCTGTTGAGGACAGTTCGCTTTTTCATGCTTTGCAATGGTGGCACCCGCGTCCATGGCAACAACAACATATACCCGAACCGTTGAGACACCAGCCCGGATAAACACGGCAAATGCCTAGGTGTTCCGCCAATTGCAATTTCATAAATTGCACACATGGTTTTCACGTTTTAAACAAACTTTTGGTTTAAACTCGTAAGCAATCGTGCTTTGCCGAACAAGGAGGAATGGCGGATGTGGTTTCCGGGACCCGTTTTGTTTAACATTGGACCGTTGCCGATCAATACGTTGGGTGTTTCCGTGGCCCTTGCCACACTTATCGCGATTTGGATGATGACCAGGACGGCCAGAAAAGAAGGGATCCAGCCTCCGGATGTGATGATGGACGTTGCCGTCCTCGGTGTGCTCGGCGGGATGATTGGAGCAAGACTGTGGTATGTGCTGTTCAACTGGGATTATTATGTTGAGAATCCGATGGAGATTTTCATGATCTGGATGGGAGGCTTGGCGATTCAAGGGGGAATTCTGGGCGGTACTTTGATCGGAATTTGGATTGCAAAAAAGAAGAAACTGCCGGTTTGGCAGGTAGCGGATATAGTGGCCCCGGCATTGATTCTCGGCATGGCGATCGGCCGTTTCTCCGATTTCCTAACCGGAGATGCTTATGGGATTCCAAGCGATTCGATCTTTGCCGTATCCTATCCACCCGGAACGTATGTCTATAATGTTTTCGGCAGCACGCCGGTCTTTCCTGCGCCGTTGTTTGAGGCGTTCGGTGATTTGATCATTTTGGGTATTTTACTGTTCATGAAAAACCGCAACCCTTTTCGCGGATTCCTGTTCCTGCTGATGCTGGCTCTCTATTCGGCTTCACGGTTTACGCTCGAGTTTTGGAGAGGGGACAGTCTGCGGACGATATATGACCTTAAAGTAGCCCAATTAACCGCTTTGGCGACGATTTTGATTGCTGCAGGTTTTATGATCTGGCGCATCAAACAGATAAGACATCTTAACGAAATATATAGAGCGGAATAAACGTAAACGAAGCGATAAGGTTGTGACCCTTGTCGCTTTCTTTGAGGCCCAACGCCGCCTAAAAAACATTCATCTGGAATCGGTGAGAAATAGTATGGATGCCAACATTATATTCGGAGGTTCAATTGCAGCGGCTTTTATCGCGGGGATTATTGCTTTGTTTGCGCCCTGCTGCATTTCGGTTATGCTCCCGGCCTATTTTGCAAACACTTTTCAGAATCGCCGCATGCTGATCGGTATGACTTTTCTGTTCGCCGCAGGTGTGGCGACCATTATTTTACCGATCACCATGGGAGCGGCTTTCCTTGTTCGTTTCATCAACGCTCAGCACACGCTCATTTATATTACGGGCGGCTTCTTATTGCTTTTATTGGCGGCTTATGTTCTCCTGGGGGGGCAAATCCACCTTCCAATGCCGGGAAGGCGCGCCGGAGGGAAAGCCGGCCCTTTAAGCACTTATTTTCTCGGTGTTTTCTCGGGAATAGCCAGTTCATGCTGCGCTCCCGTATTGGCGGGTGTTATTGCTTTATCCGCTTTCGCTTCATCCTTCGGGCTTGTATTGTTATTAGGCATTGCTTACGTATCGGGAATGGTCGCGCCTCTGCTCCTGATTTCGCTGCTTTGGGAGCGTTATGACTGGAGCAAGAGCCGTCTCTTTCGCCCTTGGTCAGTCACGTGGAAGCTTGGGCCGTGGCAGCGCACGCTGACCGCCACAGGCTTGGCAACCGGCGTTTTAATGTCGGTCATGGGAGCCGGTGCGATCTGGATAGGGCTGACCCAGGATGCGATGCGATCCTCCGGCGGCTGGCAAGCTGCGGTCGCCCTGCGTCTGCAGAGCTTCGCCCGTGTCCTCACGAATGCGCTGGCCTGGATGCCCAATTGGGTGGCGGCCCTGATCCTTCTAACTGCCCTCATTTTCCTGGCGATGCGTGTGATGAAGCTTATGAAAGGGGATAACGACAGCGGTGGATAAAATGAAATTTAAGCGAAACATTCCAAGATCAAGCTTTAAATGGCCAGGCATTGTCTTGTTGGCTGTCAGTGCTTTAGCACTCCTTTTTTATTTTACGAACGCTGATAAAGGTACCGAGGGTGGGAGCGCCGGGCCTGAGAAGAAATACCGCTTTTCCGTTGGCACGCCCAAGGCAGGTGACAAAGCCCCCGATATTGTGCTGCCGTCTACGGCAGATTCCATGTTTGATCTGTCTTCTTTGAAGGGACAAACCGTCCTGCTGTTCTTCCAAGAGGGCATCATGTGCCAGCCTTGCTGGGACCAGGTGAGACAAATTGAAACATCGTTTGACCCATTCAAGTCGCTTGGCATTGACACGATCGTCACGATTTCTACAGATCCCCTGAAGGAGCTGAAGCAGAAAGTTGAGATGGAACGCCTGTCAACGCTGTTTTTGTCGGATGAGTCCGTCCAAGTATCCGAGGCCTACACGACCAATCGGTATACGATGATGGGGAAAAACTACAACGGCCACTCCTTCATCGTTGTAGGCCCCGATGGCACGATCAAATGGCGTGCTGATTATGGCGGATCTCCCGATTACACGATGTATGTGCCCGTTTCCAATCTGTTGGCCGATATGGCAGACGGTTTACAAGGCGAGGGGGAGCAGGCAGGGTGATAAAAGTAACGGTGCTGACCCAAAAGAGTTGTGCATTCTGCGACGATGCCGAAGTATTATTCGAGCGTCTGAAGATGGACTATCCGTTATCGATCTCGTTCATCGATCTGAGTTCCCCTGAAGGACATGAGCTTGCGGTTGAAGGGGGAGTGTTGTTCCCGCCGGGAATTTTCCTGGAAGAGCGACTGTTTTCGGATGGTCCCCCCTCGGAGAGGAAATTGCGGAGTGAAATTGAGCGGCGGCTGTGCATTCTAAAAGGCTCTCCTTCCGATCAATGATCGGAAGGAGGCCTTTTTATTCATTAGGCGCCTCATATCGTTAACGAAGCGGGGTGCTATGTTACCGCAAACTTGTTCCGCATTCCAAACAAAATTTTGATCCCGCAGGAGTTTCATGTCCGCACTTGCCGCAAATGTTTGGGGTTAAGGATTGCCCGCACTGCGAACAATATCTGCTGTACTCCGGATTCGCCGTCTTGCAGGAATTGCATATAACCATGGTTTGCTGTTGTTGCGGCGCGGCGTTTGTACGGTTGTAATTGCCCTCATATTCGGGCCGCCTTCCATGTTTATCGTAATCATTGTAATGTCCATGATGGCTGCCGCGATGATGGTCATTATATCCATGATGTTTGTTGTGGTGGCCCCCATGATGTCCGTCAGTAAGCAATGATTTTATTATTTTCTTGAAACTCATAAACAAATCACTCCTTATCTTTGTTAACAACCAGCTCAATTGTACCATTAGTTTAATGAATGAACAAGTATTCATGTATATGCAGTGCCTCTATTTAGCGGGATTTTTTCTTCCGAATAACCGGTCGTCGGCGGACAAATAACGTTTCTCCTCGGCAGAGTCCCCATCCTTGTTTTGTTCGGCCGCAGTGAATGTGCGTTCTTCTCCCAACGGCAAACGCAAGGGACCCCAAAATCGGAGCAAAAATAAGACTGCACTAATAAGTATGGCTGCCAAGCCATAAACGATCCAGGGCACCAGTGATGTTGCGCCGAAGCTCAACAATTGGGCGCCCGCAAATTTGCCTAGTCCTTCACCTAACCCGGAAACAAAATTGGTGAGTCCGAAGAAAACACCGATCATCCTGGCGTTAGCCATAACGGAAACGGTGCTGTCAATGGTCGGCACGATCAGCATTTCGCCGATGATGAAAATAACGCCGCTCGCCAAAAGGGAATAAAAGTTGGTTGACCAGTACAACGAACCCAACCCTGCGCCGATAAACAACATTCCAAATCCGAGTGAGAAAAGGGAAGGGATTCTGTTTAAAATCCATCGGGAAATCGGAGTTTGCAAAAAAATAACGATGATGCTGTTGACAGTCCAAATCAAACTGACAATACTGGGATCCGGCAATATTTCCGATGCCCGAAGCGGAACACTTAATGATAGCTGCGTATATAACGCCCAGACGAAAACAATAACAATAGAAAAAACGACAAAACCTTTATTGTTCCAAATATCCGCATAAGAGGACAGCGGAATAGCCTTGCAAGGCTGTTCCCCGCAAGACTTGGGCAAAAACATCCAGCTTATAAGGCCGAGTACAACGAATAAGCCCGCCGCAGTGAAAAAACTGAGTGCGGATGCACCGCCCAAAACAAAATAAGTCAACAGGCCCGCGGCTGCTGTGCCGATGTTTGCAGCTATACCTCGGAAGGAAAAAGCAGTTGTCCGGGTATTGCCCCCGGATATCAGAGAAGCGATAGCCGCCTTCGTGGAGGGGGCGTTCAAACCGACCCCCAAACCGCTTAACAACGCTATGCCAAGCAGCAACCACAATGAATCAAACCATACGTATCCGACCAACGACGCCGCATTAAGCCAGGCTCCCAGCGCAATGACGGTCCGTCGCCCGACCCGGTCCGCCAAGTACCCGCCCAGCAAGCTTCCGCCCTGAAAGGAAAACGGAGCAGCCGCCAGTACCAATCCGATTTCCGTTACCGACAGCCCTTTGTTCAATTTCAAAAATATCGGAAGCAGAGGCGCTATCATATAGGTTCCCAGATGAGACAAGAGTACTCCGAGGAGCAGTGTGTTCATGGAGCGTTTGCCGCTTTGAACAGGAAGCGTATCTGCCATCGTTATCACTACCTTGCCGTGGAGTAATTGTCTAATGAGTATCAGCGCACCGGCCGTATTTTATTCATCAGGAAACATCGACAGACAAAAAATTCAGCTTCAATGCTTGAGAAAACCGATCTTTTATTTGCTTCTTGAGTCGATGGGTCTCATCAATAGTTAAGGATGGTTCGGCGGTTAGGTGAACAGAAGAACAATGCTGACAACGATAAAATCGTTGGCCGCTCGGACACAGTTGAACGAGGTCGACTGATTGTCTTTGACAAGCCTCTAGAACAACAAATATGATATAGGTCGGGAGGGTTGGGGGATGGCTCCTGACTCATAACTATGAAAGGGAGTGGATCCTTGCTTCGTTATTATGTCATGGCGGCAATTGCATTGATCGTGGATCAAATCATCAAGTGGAGTGTGGCCACTTATATGGATATCGGACAAAGGATACCGATGATCCCGGGATTCATTCAACTCACCTCTATACGCAATCGGGGTGCGGCGTTCGGTATTTTGCAAAACCAGCGGTTATTTTTTATCGTAATCACGGCTATTGTGCTGGTCGGCATTGTCGTCTACTTGCGGAAAACGTATCGGGAACAAAAACTTCTTTCCTCCGCTTTAGCCTTGATCCTTGCCGGAGCGCTCGGAAATTTTGTCGACCGTGCACGAAATGGCGAAGTTGTCGATATGCTTGAATTCACTTTCATTAATTATCCGGTCTTTAATGTGGCCGATGTTTTTATCGTAACCGGCGTCATCATGGTGATGATCGATACGATAAGACAATCCGTAAAGGAAAAAGCCGGCACCGGGAAGATGCCTCCGGGACAATCGGCGGAATAACATTAAAAAGGGAGATTCGAAATGCGATTTTTTAAAAACACGGGATGGCTGACGATTACGGGTTCGTCTTTGCTGCCTGCTCAAGTTTTTGCGCACGGAGCGGAGGAAGAACCAAAAACGGGGGTTGCACTGAGTACCTATTTTTTGATCGGTACCGGCGTCCTTTTTGTGCTGTTTCTGATTTTATACTGGTTGGCTGCAACCAAGGCAAAACAGCTGCATAATGCGAAAAAACAAGAGGAGCGTAACAGGCGGCAGCAATTGTCGAAGACCGCAAACCGGTTCCGGGCGGCGTGGATATTGTCGCTGGTGGGAGTCGTTATAAGCGGAGCGGCTGGTTCCGTTGGCGGCGGAACAAATGAAATGTCCGTGCCGCATATTCATGGTCTCGGTTACTCAGTCGACGGAGAGCGGCTGTTAATGCCCGCGCACGAAGGCATTATGGCATTTTCCGAGGGGCATTGGTCCCAGGGACCGGGGGAGAAACACGATTATATGGGCTTCTCCGCGGTGGAGGACGGGTTTTACAGCAGCGGGCACCCCGCTCCCGGTTCAGACAAGAAGAATCCTTTCGGCGTGGTGAAAAGCACGGATGAAGGAAAAAGCTTTCAAACGCTTGCGGTATATGGGGAAACCGATTTCCATCTCATGGGTGCAGGTTATAAGACGAAGGCAATTTATGTCGTCAACCCCCAACCCAATTCGCAAATGAAGTCTCCCGGCCTTTACTATTCGAAGGATGAAGGGAAAACCTGGACGCAAAGCGGAATGCAAGGCATGGCCGGCGATCCCGCGGCGATTGCCGTCCATCCGACCAACGACACGGTGGTCGCGATCGGCACGGAGCAGGGATTGTTTGTTTCACAAGACAGCGGACAGAATTTCGAGAAGCTGTCCGACGCGCAGGTAACTTCCCTGTTTTTTAATGAACAAGGCTCGTTATTTATCGGAAGCTATCGGGCCCCTGCGGCTTCGCTCCTTCAACTTGATATTGATACCAAACAGACGGTTGAGATGAAAATTCCTGAATTAACGGAAGACGCCGTCGCCTATTTCGCGCAAAATCCGAAAAATCCGAAGGAGCTTGCGTTTGCAACCTTCAAATCCGATGTGTTTAGATCCGGCGATTCCGGAGAAACCTGGACCAAAATCGCCGATCAGGGCAAAGGGAAAATGGGGGACTGACCGCACACGCGGCGGATCCCCTTACAGAATGGAGATCATAAAGAGCCCAAGCGCCCAGCCGCAAAGGAATCCGATAGCACCTCTTCGAGCCCCGCTTTCTTTCCAGGCGGGGCTTAATATTTCAAAAAAGGTGACATAAATAATCGTTCCGATTGCGACACCCAGCATGAAAGACAAAATCGATGGGAAAACGATGCCGAAGACGTATCCCAGGCCGGCACCCAGCCCTGTAGGGACGGCAACCATGACGGCCGTGATGAGAATGGCTGACGGGCGAACCTTCGACAGCGCCAGGGGAAGGCCCAGAGCTAGTCCTTCCGGTACGGAATGAATGACCATCGCAAAGCTTAAATGCCGAGCGATCTGCGGTGTGCCCATTAAGCTGCTGCCTAAAGCCATGCCGGTCGGGAAATTGTGCAAGCCGACGGCAAAGGCGAGCAGCATGCCCGATTGCAGCAAGCGCTCCTGCCCGGGGTTGTTGGTCATGATAAACACTCGATGAGACAACCTGTCCATTTTTCTTGCCAACGCATAGCCTGCAAGCACGCCGATCAACGTCATGAAGAGCCCGCCTGTCCTGATACTCTCAGGAAAAATTTCAAGCCAGATGAAGGCGGCAATCGTGCCCGTACCTGCCGATACAAAAACAGGGATCATTGGTCTTCGGGCATGAACGATGCCGTAAGCAAGCAACCCGCCTGCTCCAATACCGCTTCCGCCGACTAATAACCCGAATGCGCCTGCCAGGACGATACCCGCAACCTGCATAAATGAATCCCTCCGATCTTGAAAGTCGATCGATCTCCATACCGTCTTATTTTTAGCCCAACAACCCGTGACAGCATAATATATGAGCAACTATTGATTTAAATGATTGACAACCGTGAACCAACGGCATACTATAGTAAATGATATATGAGCAATTAATCATGTATTAATCGGAAGGAGGCAGTTCCAATGGCTTCAAGTTGTTGCAGTCATGAAGATAAACAAAAACAAAAACAAAATCATAGCCATATGGAAAAAAGTTGTTGCGACCACGATCACCACGAGCATTCCCATCATGGACACAACCATGACCACGGTGACGGTCACCATCACCCGGCTCAGTTTACAAGCCAAATGGCATCTTTAACCGGGCTCCATTGCGGAGATTGCGCGACCAAACTCGAAAAGGTAATCTCCCGGATCGATGGAGTCAGTCAGATTGATGTCAATTTTGCGACCTCGAAAATGAGCGTCGGGTATGACGAATCCAAAACGGATTTCGATACGATTGTAAAAAGCGTTCGGAAATTAGGCTACGATGTTGCCCAAACGGCGAATTCCAATCAAAACATAAGCACATTCCGCATCGAAGGAATGGACTGTGCCGATTGTGCGCAGAAACTGGAGAAGAGAGTGGGGGCGATCCCTTCCGTCGTTCGTGTCAGCGTGAATTTTGGCGCAGCCAAAATGACGGTGGAGCATGACGGAAATGCCGTCGAGGCCGTTCAAAAAGCCGTCAGACAGGCGGGCTATTCCGCGATGGAAGAAAAAGAGGGCGCTGCCCGGCTGCAAACGGAGCAGCCGTTCTGGAAGAGAAACAAAAAGGCGCTCACTACCGCTATTTCCGGTGTGCTGTTTCTGCTGGCCTGGATTCCTTCCCTTATGGGGATGATGGAGGAGTCAACCGCGGCTGTCTTATACGCGGCGGCGATCGTGATCGGCGGTTACCGGATCGCCAAGAGCGGCATTTACGGGCTGCGTTCGCGGACGGTCGGCATGGATTTCCTGATGACGATTGCTGCTGTCGGAGCAGCCGTCATCGGGCTATGGGGCGAAGGGGCGGCGGTGGTGTTCCTGTTCGCTTTGGGTGAAACGCTCGAAGCCTATACGATGGACAGAACAAGAAACTCGATCCGTTCGCTCATGAATTTGGCGCCGAACACGGCGACCGTGCGCAGATCCGGACAGACGGTGACGCTGCCGGTCGAGCAAATTGCTGTCGGAGACATGATGCTGGTCAAGCCGGGTGAAAAAATCGCAATGGACGGCAAGATCGCCAAAGGCTACTCCGCGATTAACCAGGCTCCGATAACGGGAGAATCGATTCCTGTGGAGAAGGGGGCCGGCGACGATGTGTTCGCCGGAACCATCAACCAGCAAGGCGCCCTGGAGATCGAAGTGACCAAGCTGTCGAAGGACAATACGCTCTCCCGGATTATTCACCTCGTCGAGGAGGCGCAGGCGCAGAAAGCCCCGTCCCAACGCTTCGTCGACGTGTTCTCCAAATACTATACCCCCGCCGTCATTGCGGTGGCGGTCGGAATTGCGACGATTCCGACGCTGATGTTCGGTCAGCCTTTCGACGTCTGGTTCTACCGGGCGCTCATGCTGCTCGTCGTTTCGTGCCCGTGCGCACTGGTCATTTCCACGCCTGTATCGATTGTTTCGGCGATCGGCAATGCCGCAAGGAACGGAATCCTGATCAAAGGCGGCGCGCATCTGGAACGGCTCGGCACCATCACAGCCGTCGCGTTCGACAAGACCGGAACCTTGACTGCCGGGGTGCCGCAGGTCGAAGAAGTCATTCCGCTCGGTGGAAGCGGCTCTTCCGATGTATTGGCCATCGCCGCTAGCGTGGAAGCCATGTCCGAACATCCGGTAGCGGAAGCCATTGTGCGCAAGGCAAGGCAAGAGGGAATCGGCATCCCCGAATGCTCGGACTTCACTTCCGTAACCGGAAAAGGCGCACAGGCGGAAATTGACGGAACGGTATACCACATCGGCAATCCGCGCTGGTTCCGCGACGATTTGGGCGCTTCTCTCGGCGCGATTCAGTTACAAATCGACCGCCTCCAGCAAAAAGGCCAGACGGTGATGCTTCTTGGGACGAAGGAGCAGGTGATGGCGATCATTACCGTCGCCGACGAAATCAGGGCGAACAGCAAGGCTGCGATCAAGGAACTGCAAGCGGCCGGTATGAAGAAGATCGTCATGCTTACCGGGGATAACCAGGGCACGGCCAAGGCGGTTGCCGCCAAGCTGGGAGGCATTGATTACCGGGCCGAGCTGCTTCCCCAGGATAAAGTGTCGTCCATTAAAGAGCTGATGGAGCAGGAGAATGGTGTGGCGATGGTCGGGGACGGCGTGAACGATGCCCCTGCGCTTGCCGTTTCGACGGTCGGGATCGCCATGGGCGCCGCGGGTACGGATACCGCGCTGGAGACGGCGGATGTCGCTTTAATGGCCGACGATCTTTCCAAGCTGCCCTATGCCGTCGGTTTAAGCCGCCGCGCACTGCGCATCATTAAACAAAATATTACGTTCTCGTTGCTCGTGAAGGCGGTTTTTATGGTTTTGATTTTCATGGGTTGGTCCACGCTGTGGATGGCAGTGTTGGCCGATACCGGAAGTTCGCTGCTTGTCATTGCCAATGGCATGCGTTTGCTGCGGACGCAAAGAAATCCGCTGGATCGGCAAGGGACAGAGGGGCGCCAGCCCGCCGGCACAACCGCCCAGCATGCCGCGAGATAATGGAACGCCCCTGCAAAATGTTGAATTGCAGGGGTTTTTTACGATAAAATCGGGTATTATCCATTTGAACCAGGGAATCCTGTGGGCAGTGTCAGTGACGATAGCCGTCGCAAACACCTCATTAAAACCTGCAAAGGAGCTAACGATATGGGTCAAAAAAACAATCCGAATCATGCAAACCATTCCCATTCTGACGGTCATTCGCATGATCACGACCATTCTCATTCTCCCGGCCAAGCGCATGGTCAAGGTCATTCGCATGGCCCCGGCCATTCCCACAACCACGGGAAAAACGCGAATAAGCAGGCGTTGAAGCTTTCATTTTTTATCATTACCGCGTATATGATTGTCGAAGCGATCGGCGGTTTTATCACAAACAGCCTTGCCTTGATTTCCGATGCCGGCCATATGTTCAGCGATGCCACCGCGCTCGGATTAAGCTATGCGGCGATCACGTTCGGGGAGCGGAAGGCCAGCGAGTTCAAGACCTTCGGCTACAAACGGTTTGAGGTATTGGCCGCGTTTATCAACGGTCTTACCTTGATAGGAATTTCTCTGTACATATTCTGGGAAGCATACAGACGTTTTTCCGAGCCGCCTGAAGTGATGAGCTCGGGAATGATCGTTATCGCCTCGATCGGCCTGCTGGTTAATATCATCGCAGCCTTTATTCTGATGAAGGGCGACAGGTCCGAGAACCTTAACATGAGGAGCGCCTTTCTGCATGTTATCGGGGATATGCTCGGTTCCGTCGGAGCAATCGCGGCAGCTTTGCTGATTATGTTTTTCGGGTGGAACCTAGCGGATCCTATCGCCAGTGTGCTGGTAGCCATCCTGATCATCATCAGCGCCTACCGGGTGACGAGGGATTCGATTCACATCCTGATGGAAGGCGCCCCGTCCCATATCCATGTCGCCGAAGTTCGTGTTAGGCTAGGTTCCATACCGAATGTAATCGAGGTGCATGATCTTCATATCTGGGCGATCTCTTCCGATATCCCTTCCCTTAGCTGCCATATCGTCGTGAACGACACGCAAAGCGGCACGATGGTGATGAAGGAGGCCAAAAAAATATTGGAGGATCAATTCAAAATCAAACATACGACGATCCAAATCGATACGCCGGAGACGGAGTGCGATATCGAGGATCACTAAATCAAGCAGCTGCTTGTGGACTTCATAAGTTCCACACAATTTTTTCATGGTTTAAACAAATGTTTGGTATACACTTATAAGTAATCCGGCTTTGATGATGGGAGGTTACAGGTATGATGAACATGTTTGGCTGGGCCGTGGCGTGGAACATGATTTTTTGGGTTCTGATCATCGGATTGGTGATATACGGGGTCTTGCTGCTTCTGACCCATTCTTTCGCCAAAAAGGAAGATCCGGCGCTTCAGGTGCTGAAGGAACGGTTCGCCCGCGGGGAAATCAGCGAAGAAGAGTTTCACCAGAAAAAATCGGTTTTGTCGCAAACGCGATGACGACATTTTTCACAAAATATTATGATGCGCTCATGGGGCCGCTGGAACGCGGGAGCTTCGGCCCCATTCGCCGCAGTCTGATCGCCGGGGTCCAAGGCCGCGTGCTCGAAATAGGCTCCGGAACCGGCATCAATTTTCCTTATTACGATACTGCCGCGCAAGTCACCGCCGTGGAGCCCGACTCTTCGATGCGCGCACAATCGCTCCCCCGGGCGGTGAACGCGCGCGCGGCAATCTCCGTCCTGCCGGGTGACGCGGAGCGGCTTCCTTTCCCCGACAACGCTTTTGATTCGGTGGTCGCAACCTTGGTGATGTGCACCATTCCGGATCCGGTCAAAGCGCTGGCGGAAATCCGCCGCGTGTGCAAGCCGGAAGGACAGGTGCTATTTTTCGAGCATGTGCGGGTAAACCGTTCTTTCCTGGGAACCCTGCAAGATTGGCTGACGCCGGTTTGGAAACGGATTTGCGACGGCTGTCATTTAAACCGGAACACCTTGCAGCTGATCGAGAATTCCGGTCTTGCCGTCCTGTCCGTCGAGCGCTATTACAAGGACATCTTCCTCGTCGCGAAAGCGGTCAACCGAAAGGTCGTAAACAAGGGGTGAACGACAATGAAAAACGGCTGGTTAAAACTTGCCGGGTTCTCGTTAGCGGGTATCGCTGCAATCGGTCTGCTGAAAATCCTGTTCCGGAGATTTTTTGACGATCCAACCCTAACGGAGGTCGGGACCGCAGCGAGTCCCATGGATTCCGCAGCGGGCGGCGCCGCTTCCGGAGCGATGGGGGGCGGCATGGATATAATGGGCGGCCGGATGGGCCCGGGCATGATGAACGGCGGTATGGGGCCCGGAGCCGGCATCATGAATGGCGGAGAAACGGCCGTGGCGGACGGCGGAGCGACGGGAGAAACGTTTGTTTCCTTTCTCGGTTCCTACTTCAGCTTTGGACTGACGCTTATGCTCGTCCTGGCGGTACTCGGTTTGCTGGCCGGGATCGTCGGTTTTGCCATAAGCCGCTCGGGCAACACCCGCTTGCGGTAAGCAGGCGGGTGACGACCCGCTGCATTTTCCAGTACAATGAAAGGTAGCGGCTGGGGCCGAACTCACGGATCGAAGGAGCGCCTATGCAAAAAATTCACGTGCTTGTCGTCGACGACGAGTGGACGATTCGAAATCTTTTGCGCATATACCTGAGCAAGAGCGGCTTTCAGGTGTCGGAAGCCGGCAACGGCCATGAGGCGCTTGCGCTCACGGGTCGACAGCGATTCGATTTAATTCTGCTGGACGTTATGATGCCCGATATGGACGGGTGGGAAGTGTGCAAACGAATCCGTCAAACGAGCCAAATCCCTATTTTGATGCTGACGGCGCGAACGGAGACCAAAGACAAGGTGCAGGGCCTGAATCTGGGTGCCGACGATTATGTGGTGAAGCCATTCGAACCGGAGGAGTTGATCGCCCGTGTTTTTGCCCTATTGCGGCGTACGAGCATGGCGGATCCCGCGGCGGCGCTTCCCAACACGATCGTCTACAAGGAAATGCAAATCGATTCCGATGCCAGACAGGTGACCGTCAACGATCGGCCCGTTGAGCTCACCCCGAAAGAGTTCGACCTTCTGCGCTTTCTGGCTCAGCATCCGAACCGCGCATTTACACGCGAAGGATGTTTAGAGCAAGTGTGGGGCCACGATTATTTTGGGGATACCCGCACCGTGGACACGCATGTGAAAAATGTGCGGGAAAAATTGCGCGCCGCGGGGCTGTCTTATGTTCCGATCCAAACGGTATGGGGCGTCGGCTATAAATTTCAAGCGGCAGAGGATCATAAATGAACGCGAATCGGATTGTCGTCAAATTGGGCGTTACGATCTTTTCGCTCTTTTTGGTTGTACTCTTTCCTATGGGCTTTGTGATCAATCAAATTTTTTCGGGCTTCTATTACAGTCAGGTGCAGAAGCAGATCGAACAGCTGGCTTCGCGATACGCGGCGGAAATTTCCGCCAGCACGAGCTCCATGACGGTCACTATGATTGAAATGATGTCTGCGTTTGCGGACGTTAAATCGCTTGTCGTCGACGCCGAAGGACAAATTGTGGCCAACTCCGGCGTTTCGTGGAGACCGCTGAACTCGCTTATTCCCAAGGAAGAAATGAATCGGCTGGCGAGCGCAAAAGCGGTTCAAATCGAAATGGTTGATCCTGTCTCCCAAGAAAGATTCGTTGCCTCCGGACAACCCATCGTTTCCGAAGGCCGGTTTTACGGCGCCGTCTATGTCCTCTCCTCCGTGGATGTCATCGATCGATCCCTGCAAAAGGTGAGGGGATCCTTGATCCTTTCCGGCGTAGGAGCCTTTTTTCTCGCGCTGGGGCTTATATTCGTGCTCTCCAGAAAACTGTCGGAGCCGCTCGTGCGGATGGAGAAGGCAACTCGCCGGATCGCCAAAGGGGAGCTTGATACCCGGGTGGATATCCCTTCGAACGATGAAATCGGATCTTTGGCCAAAGCCATCAACGATCTTGCCGTCGACCTGCAGCGGTACCGCGATACGCGAAGCGAGTTTTTCTCCAATATATCCCACGATCTCCGGACACCGATGACCAATCTGGAAGGCTACGCCAACGTGCTGCGGGAAGGGTTGTACGAATCGGAAGAAGAGAAGCATAAATATTTGGACATTATCCATGACGAGTCGAAACGGTTAACCCATTTGATTCAGGATTTATTTGAGTTGTCGAAGATGGAGGAAGGCAAAATCAGCCTGCAAATGGAATGGATCGATTTGACCGAAGTCGTGGAGCTTGCGATCCGCAAAGTGGAGCCGAAAGCCAAACATAAAAAACTCGTCATTCGCGCGGATATGCCGCAGCAGGTGCCATTTGTGTATGCCGACGGGCAGAGAATGCAGCAGGTGTTCATGAATTTGCTCGACAATGCCATCCGTTACACGGAGTCCGGCTCGATCCTCGTTGAAATCAGGCAAGCAGGACCCGGCAAAATCGCAACCGCGGTGGAGGACACCGGGATCGGCATTCCCGAGGAGGAACTGCCGTGGGTATTCGAACGATTTTACCGGGTGGAGAAATCGCGCTCCAGGGAACACGGAGGTACGGGATTGGGCCTTGCGATCGTGAAGCAGCTGGTCGAAATGCAGGGCGGAACGGTTCAGGTATCCAGCGTTCCCGGCAAAGGCACCCGTTTCGAGATCATACTTCCGATCGGAGGGGACAGCCCGTGAAGCGGAACGATTGGTTGCTGGCCATATTCCTTGTGATCGTCGGAGTGTCCTGTTTGGCGATGTCGGCGACAATTATCGTGAATCCTTCCGCTGTGCAAGCGTTTCTATACAACGTGCTGCTCATCTGTATCTGGATCGGCATCCCGGCCTTCATTGCCACGGTATTGTATCTGTTATGGAATCGAAACAAAGGCAGCCGCAAATGAACATTTCATTGCTCCATCATAGAATCATCACGGTTTGAACACATCTGGCGGTTATGATGTTAGTGTAAACTCAGATATGAAGGAGGCAATCGACCATGAAGAAAAAAAGAAATTTGCTCATCGTTTCGTTTGCGTTGGCGGCGGCATTGGTGGTCGGCCAAGCGGCGTTCGCATCCAGTGACAAGGGTGGCGGAACCGGCGATATGGACAGCATGATGAACGAAAGCGGCGGTATGGACAGCATGATGAACGGAAACGATATGTCCGGCATGATGCAGATGATGAACAACGAGGGCATGCAGAAAATGATGAATGCCATGAACACTCCCGAGGGGCAGGAAATGATGAATGCCTGCGGCTCGTTTATGGAGACTAACGGTGACAAGGACAGCAATGTGAAGTCGCCGGCCGCACCGAAAACCAAATAAATTCCCTGACGATCGTCAGGAAATCAAGCGAGCGCTCCGAATGAGGAGCGCTTTCGTTTTGCATGTGCGGAAGCTTGCCGCAAAATGGCCGGCGCCGCGGTGCAAGCTGTACCGCGCAAGGCGCTCTTTCGCCCTCTGCTTGGCCTTCTTGGTCGGGCGGAGGGCGATTTTTTTGTGAAACCATGCTGCTTTTCCTCTTAATGGTGCCGGACTGACTCTGTGTTTCAACAGGTTTTTCGGTTCGTTTGTAGAAAGAGTATAGTATAGTGTAGAGACCGGTCGAAAGGAGACCAGACATGAACCTGAAAATGAGAGCGAAAATATGGGGCATGCTTAATCCGATGGAGTGGAAAAGAGAAATTGAACCATACAAAAATATCGTCGAACGGGAGAATTCCATTCCCCTTGCGGTTGACTTGATCGTAGCGCTGGTTCGGGAGATGGACGAACGGGGACAACGGAAAATGGCCAAGTCTCTCCAATTTTCGTTTGCCAAGCGCGATGCGAGGAAATGGCCCGAAACGATGTTTGTGAAAACGTTCCATTCCTTCCTCAAACAAGCGCAGTATGATTTGGACAGCAAGCAGCGATTGATTTTAGCAGTTTTTCAGGAGGTCTCGCCACTTCTTGAAGACCCGGACGAGACCATTGACTCCTTCATCGGCAAGGAGCGCGATTGGATCGACCGCTTCGGATTGTGGCATTATTACTGGGCGCTTTACTTTCATCCGGGCAGGGAGGCGGCCCCGGAACGGTGGAAAGCACATTCGGAAGCACTGGCGGAAAAAGAGTCCGAACGGAAGCCGGCGCCGATCCGTGAAGAAGAGCGGCAGACCGTTACGGAAACCGGCGCGGCAGCGCCGAGCGAAGAGCGTTCATACCGACGCAAAATTGAGAATCTGGAGAAGAAGCTTGCGAGGGAATCGGAGCTGCGCCGGAATCGGGATCAGGAATTGGCTCGGCAGAACCGGTTGATTCGGCAGAAAGAGAAGGAACTGAAGCAAGCCGAACACCAGCTGGACGAGCAAAGGCAACAAACCGCGCAGGCTCTGAAAAAAGCGGAGGAGGCTGCGCGGCGGCTCCGGATGGAGGAGCAGATGCGCAAACAGACGGAGGCGCAATGGCTTGCCGACAAAGACAAGCTTCAGCAGCAGCTGCGGCTGGGGAACCAGGAAATCGACATGCACAATCAGCAGTTGGAGCATCTCGTTAATGAAAATGGCCGATTGCGCAAGTCCGCGGCGGAATTACAGCGTGCGCTTCGCGATCCGGACGAGCTTATCCGGGTGCTTCTCAATCGGCTGAATGAGGATTTCCGACGAATCGGCGAACAACTGGCTCATTCGCAGGAGGGATCATCCCGCAAGACGCAGCGCCGGCGCATGCGAAAAATCATTGATCTTCTCGATGCCTTGGAAGCATACGATCTCAGGGACGATCTCCCCCATCATGCTGATGCAGAACCTGGGCGGTTCAAGACAATGTCTCCCCCATCGCCGGGGGAGAAAGCGGATGAGGGTGAAAAGGTTCCCGTTTATCCGGGAACCTTTTACCGCCGCGATCACGGAGGCTATATACAACTGGACAACGGTGAAGTGTTCAACATAACGGAGTCCATGGTCATCAACCACAATTTGCAGCATGAAGCGGAAGTGATGTGCCGTCCTTACAAGCAAGAATCCGGAGGCATATTATACGAGATCGAGCTGCTTTTTCAAGGCGATGACACGTACTCGGCAGTCCGGCAGTATGACGGATATATCGAACTGGGCGAGCATTATACGTGGTATTGCGTGGCGTTGAACGATCCGAAACTTCGCTATCCCATCCACCGCAAAGATATCGAAATCCAGCAGCCTGTGGACGGAACGCCGTGCACGTTCAATGTGTCCGCGGAAAGCGAATTTGCCCGTCTGTCACGTGTATACCGGGATTTTACGCCGGCGAATGAGCAGCGAACGGACGCCGAAGCAGGCCGCGCGCAAACGGCGAAGGCGAAACGGAATACGGCTGCCTATTCCTCTAAACCCGAGCCGTTCCTGACCGGATGCACGATTGCCATATTAGGCGGGCAGCGCAAATGGTTCGAAGAGGTCGTGACGGAAACCGGGGCGACTTTGGTCCATGATACGGGCGACCACCCGGAGCGAATCGTCTCCGACTTGCGGCGGTCGAATGCCTTGTTCATGCTGCTCACCTCCACTTCGCATCGCGCGACGTGGGAAGGGGTTGAAATTGCCAAAACCAACTCGATTCCGCATTTCGTCATTCAGGGATCCAAGTCCAATCTTCGTCAGTTGTTGTGGGATAACCGGCAGCAAATAAACGGGCTGGAGCACGATGAATCAAAACAATGATTCATATATATCCTTTGGGAGCTGTTGCTTCAGCGTTTTCCGAAAGGGCGGATCGACGTTAAAAGCTTTTTATCCTGCTGCCGCTTGACAGCGGGGGGCGGAAACAGTATCATTTTCTCTATTGAGAATCATTTTCATTTACGATACTGCAAGGAGGAAAGGCATTGGCTTTTGAAATCAGACAAGGCGAAAGCTTCACTCCTCTCTCGTTCTCGTCCGTTCAGGCGGGAGACGGCACACTCTATGCCGCTTCGCTCGGCGGAAGCATTTACCGGACCGGCCTGGAGGGCGCGTGGGAAAGGCTGAGCAACCCGGTCCCGGAACAACTGACCGTAAACCGAATGGCTTTATACGGTGAACAATTATTCGCATGCACGAATAAAGGACTTTTTTGTCATGGATTCGAACAGTGGGAGGAAGAATTGGAGATTCCATGCTTCCAATATCGTGTCGAGGGCGGGTGCCGGTACGCGGCGACCGCTTACGGCTTGTTTTGCGATCAAACGGGCTCTTGGGGCTCGATTGCTTGTTATGACAAGCGGGTATACGACTTCCTGAACCTGCCGCAGCTTCTCATTCTCGGCCACGAAGACGGGCTTTCCATCTATGACCGGATGACGGATGAATGGGCGGGATTCACAGTGGGTGCCGGCGTGACCAGCCTGGCGGTATACAAGGGACATCTGTTGGGGTCGGGGGAGCATGGAGAGCTTATCGTCGGGAATAAAAAGGGCAGGTTCGAGCGCATAAGGTTTGCCGGTCTGTTTGTTTATTCGGTCATGAAGCGCGGAGGCCATCTATTCGGATGCACGGACAAAGGATTGTATCGCATCGGCATAATCAACGGATATCCTTGGCTTTTTTCCTTCGTCAAGGGAGGCCCGGTCATCGACATCGATGTGCAGAACGGCCAACTGTTTATGGCCACGCTGTACAATGGCGTCAAAACCGTACAATTGAATTAACGCCAACGAAATGTGAATAAGCGCATGCGGCGAAAAAGACAGGCTGGGGGAGAGATTTCCCGCCCTCAGCCTCTTATGCCGTCCGTTTTATCCCTTCGGCTTGGCGATCAAAGCCGCGATGAAAGAGAAGATGATCGCGGCGGATATGCCGGCGCTGGTGATTTTGAATATGCCGGTTATAATGCCGATCCAGCCGTTCTTGTCATATTCGCTCATCGCGCCGTGCACGAGCGCGTTGCCGAAGCTCGTTATCGGTACCGTGGCGCCGGCGCCGGCGAACTCGATCAGCGGATCGTAGAAGCCGAGTCCCTCAATAATCGCTCCGGCTACGACGAGGTACGTCATCGTATGGGCGGGCGTCAGTTTGAAAATGTCGAAGCAGATTTGGCCGATGACGCAGATTGCCCCTCCGACCAGGAAGGCCCACAAATAGATCATGCCGGAGTCACTCCCCTCTCGATGGATACCGCATGTGCAATGCAAGGGATGCTTTCCCCCTGCTGGTAAGAGAGGGGCGACAGCAGCGCCCCGGTCGCCACGACTAATATCCGGTTCAGCTCGCCTTTGTGCATCCGTTTCAGCAAATGGCCGTAAGTGACCACCGCCGAGCAGCCGCATCCGCTGGCACCCGCCTGAACCTGCTGCGTTTCATAATCATAGATCATCATCCCGCAATCCTTATACACTGTTTGATCGATCGGCACTTTATGCTTCTCGAACAAGTCGCGCGCCAGCTGGTAGCCGATTTTCGACAGGTCGCCGGTCACGATCAAATCATAATAGCCCGGCTCTACATCTAGATCGCGGAAGTGCGCCTGAATCGTGTCAACGGCGGCCGGAGCCATGGCAGCCCCCATGTTGAACGGATCCTTAATCCCCATATCGATGACGCGCCCGATCGTGGCGGACGTGATGCAAGGACCTTCTCCCTCCCGCGACAACACGCCCGCGCCTGCGCCCGTTACCGTAAATTGCGCGGTCGGCGGCTTCTGGGAGCCGTATTCGGTCGGGTAACGGAATTGCTTCTCCGCAGTCGCATTATGGCTGCATGCGCTGGCCAACGCATATTCGGCCGAACCCGAATTGACCAGATTGGCCGCAATCGCCAGACTCTCCATCGAGGTCGAGCATGCGCCGAACACGCCGATGTACGGAATGGCAAGCGTCCTTGCCGCAAAGCTGGTGCTGATGATCTGGTTCATCAAATCGCCGCCGACGAAGAAGTTGATGTCACCGTTCTGCAGTCCCGCTTTCTGTACGGCCAGCTTGGCCGCTTCCTCCAGCAGTGTCTTCTCGGCTTTCTCCCAGCTTTCCTGTCCGATCCTGAGATCGCCATGAATCCGGTCGAAATCGGCGGCAAGCGGCCCTTGCCCTTCGAACGGTCCGACGACGGCAGCCGTACCGAGCAGACGCGGGCGATTCTCGAACCGCCAGCTTTGATGGCCCGTTAACATGCCTACGACCCCCCTGCCGCGCCGGGATTCAAAATCCAGTGCACAATGCCCACGACAAAAGCGGCTACCGTTCCGAATACGATAACGGGACCGGACAGCTTGAACATTTTGCCTCCGACGCCGAGGACAAGCCCTTCGCTTCGATGCTCGATCGCCGCAGACGCCATGGTGTTCGCGAAACCGGTAACCGGAACCGCGGAGCCGGCGCCCGCCCATTGGGCGATTTTATCGTATACGCCCAAACTGGTTAATATAACGGAGATCAGGATCAGGACGGCCACGGTGGGGTTGCTCGCCTCTTTCTTGTCGAAGCCGCCCCAACGCACGAACATGTCCTGGATCGCTTGGCCGATGATGGAGATCGTGCCGCCGACAACAAACGCCTTGATACAGTTGCGGAGAACCGGGCGGGACGGCTCCCTCTTTTTCGCGAGCGCCTGATATTCCTGTTGCGTCTTCGTCAGCTGCTTTTTATTACTGTTGGACACGCAGCGTTCTCCTCCTTCGCCCTCCATCGTTGTCAATACTCCAATTGTGTGTCAAAAGGACGAAACCCACACGCAGAATTGTTTTCCAGTAGGGATGCAGGTAAGGCTCACGGGGGTTCGCTGAAGGGGAACTCTTTTTCGTCGAATGGCATAACTGTCCGGAGCGGAGGGAATAATGGGGAACGGTTCAGGTTTGTCTGACGAACAGAAAGAGGCCGAGCACGATCAGGGCCATGCCCGCCACCTTGCTTGGGGATACCGTTTCGTTCAGCAGAAGAACGGCCAGCACGAATGTCACCAGCGGGTAGCTTGCGGTGATCGTGACGACGGTCGTGATCGATCCGCGTGAAAGCGCATATAGAAACGCGACGTATGCGGTCGGGACCAGAATGCCGTTCGTCATCGCGAACAATATGGTGTTGCGGTGAAAATGGAACGGCACGCCTCCCACTTTGGCCGCCATGAGATAGATCGAAGCGACGATAAACATCGTGAAGGTTGTTATAAAATTGACTTCCAGCGGATGGCCGGTCGTAATCGCCTGTCTGTCGATCAGGCCGTTGATTCCCCAAATGAACGTAACGATCAGAATAATCACATAAAGCATGCTTCCGTCCCTCCCGCCGACCTTGTCCGTATCCATGGTTATGCCCTTCCGGCGGTGATTATGACGGATAAGGACGGCGGTTGAGCGATCCGCGCGCGGATTTTAGCCCGCATGAGCAATTGGACGCAATTGGGAGAAAAGGGCTGGGACCGCCGCGCCAGCCGGTCGGAATGGGGTTGTATCGGGTTTGACGGCGCTTTTTCCCCCGCTCTACACTGGGTTTATTGCCCGTTAGGGACGAGAGGGAGAGACATAAGATGCAGACTGCAGCCCACGCGCGCCCGGCCGCCATGCCGTCCGCTACGGTGTTCGGCATTTTGTTTGCCGTCAGCTCCGTACATATGCTTAACGATTCGATGCAAACGGTTGTAACGGCGCTGTTTCCGGTATTTGAACGTTCGCTTCAGCTGACGTTCGCCCAAATGGGCTGGCTCGGATTCGCCCTTAATATGACCTCTTCCGTCATGCAGCCCGTTGTCGGCTTATATTCCGACAAAAGGCCGACGCCTGGCATGCTGCCGGTCGGCATGGCGATCAGCCTGCTCGGAATGGCCGGACTGGCGGTCGCGCCCAATTTCCTGCTGCTCGTGCTGGCTGTCATGCTGGTCGGAATCGGCTCGGCTGTTTTTCATCCGGAAGGCTCGCGCGTCGTTTATTTCGCCGCCGGCGACCGCCGCGGATTGGCGCAATCGATTTACCAGGTCGGCGGGAATGCCGGCTCCTCGCTCGCGCCGCTTATGACCATTTTCATCTTTATTCCGCTCGGCCAATTCGGCGCGATTTGGGGTACGCTTCTTGCGGCCGCCGCCATCGCCATCCTGTTGTTTGTCGTGCCGTGGTACCGTAAGCAGCTTCATGCATACGGGGCTCCTTCGAAACGGAAAGCAAGGCCTGTTGACGCCGAGGCCGGCGGCGGCGGTTCGCTTGCCGCGGCTGCACGAATCGACCGTAAGGTCTGGCTCGCGCTGGCGCTGCTGATCGTGATCGTGTTTGCGCGATCCTGGTACGGGGCGGCCATGGGGTCCTTTTACCAATTCTATCTGCGGGACGATTACGGCATTTCGATCCAAACGGCGCAGGTGGCGCTTTTCCTCTACCTGGCCGCCGGCGTGGCGGGGACGCTGTTCGGCGGCATGGCGGCGGACCGGTTCGGACGGAAGCGGATGATGATCTTTTCGATCGTAGGCGCCGCGCCGTTCGCCCTGATGCTGCCGTATTTGCCCCTGCCGTGGGTGTATCCGGTCGCAGCCGTGATCGGCTTCGTCATGATGTCGGGCTTCTCGGTCAGCGTCGTCTACGCGCAAGAGCTCCTTCCCGGCAATGTCGGCTTGGCATCGGGCCTGATAACCGGCTTCGCCTTCGGCATGGGAGCCCTGGGCGGGGTGGTGCTAGGCAATGCCGGCGACTATTACGGCAGCATGAGCCCCGTCATCCAGGCCAGCAGCTATTTGCCGCTGTTCGGACTGCTGGCGTTCCTGCTTCCCAAGGACCGGCGGGCGGCAAGCTGATGTGCAGCGGCAGACAAAAGTCCCGTTGCACGGCCTTGGAAGGCGAGCCTACGGATTTTTTCTCACCGCCGAACCCGGTCGTTTAGGATGGCTAGGTTGCGGCAGAGGTTTCTCATTTAGGCCAGCAATTGCTCCCACTCGTCGTACGCCGCTTGCAGCGCCGCTTTTTTGCCGTCGATCGACGCCTGCTTCTCCTGCACAAGAACGTAGTCGTTGTATACGGCGGGATCGGCCAATTGCGCCTCAAGCTCGCCGATCTCTTCCTCAAGCTTCGCGATATCGTTCTCCAGCTGTTCAAGCTTGCGCTGCTTCTGGCGCTCATCGCGTTTCGCCTGCTTGTCCGCTTCGTAGGAAGAAAAGATGTCGGCCGCCTGCGGCCGCACGCCCGCTTTGGCTTTGGATGCCTGCTCGCGCTCGAGGCGCAGTTCCTCAAGTTCTTTTTTCTTCTCCAGCATTTCGTCATAATTCCCCAGGAAATGTTCGGCGCCATCGGGGGTCAATTCGACAATGCGTTCGGTCATTTTATTCAGAAAATAACGGTCGTGGGAAATGAAGAACAGCGTGCCCTCGAAATCGAGCAGGGCCGATTCGAGCACCTCCTTGCTGTAGAGGTCGAGATGGTTTGTCGGTTCGTCGAGAATAAGCACATTCGCGCGTTCCAGCATCAGCTTGGCGAGCGATACGCGCGCCTTCTCTCCGCCGCTCAACGCGGCGATTTTTTTCAGCACGTCTTCGCCGCTGAACAGAAAATTGCCGAGCACCGTCCGGATACGCGCTTCCTCCAGCTGCGGAAAGGCGCTCCAAACCTCCTCAAGCACGGTGCTGGAGGCATTGAGTCCGGTCTGCTCCTGGTCGTAGTAGCCAAGCTTTACATTCGCGCCGAATCGGATCGTGCCGGCGTGCGGCTTCAATTCGCCCGTCAATGCTTTAAGCAGCGTCGATTTGCCGATTCCGTTCGGTCCGATCAACGCTACCGTTTCACCGCGGTGCAGCTGGAATGAGACGTTGCGGAACAACGGTTCCGCGACATCGTCGAAGGCGACGGACACATCTCGGACCTCGAGCACGTCCTTGCCGGTCTGCCGGTCGATTTCGAACGCGAAATGCGCTTTTTTCAGTTCGCCCGGCGGCTTGTCCAGCCTATCCATGCGCTCCAGCGCCTTGCGCCGGCTTTGCGCGCGCTTCGTCGTCGAGGCGCGCGCCAGGTTGCGCTGGATGAAATCCTCCATGCGGGCGATTTCGTCCTGCTGCTTCTCGAACTGCTTCAAGGCCGCCTCGTATTCGGCCGCTCTAATCTCGATATAACGGCTGTAATTGCCGGTGTAGCGCTTCGCGGCATGCCGTTCGATCTCGACGATCGAGGTTGCGAGGGCGTCCAGGAAGTAGCGGTCGTGCGAGACGACGAGTATGGCGCCGGGGTAACTCCTCAAATAATCCTCAAGCCACGTAAGCGTCTCGATATCGAGATGGTTTGTCGGTTCGTCCAGCATGAGCAGATCGGGGGCTTGCAGCAAAATGCGGGCGAGCGCGAGCCGCGTCTTCTGTCCGCCGCTCAGCGTCGCTATCGGCGTGTCGGGAGCGAAGCCGCCGAAGCCCATGCCGTGCAGGACGCTGCGGATCCGGTTGTCGATCTCGAAGCCCCCGCGTTCGCGGAACCACTCGGAGCAGGATGCGTAACGCGCGAGCGCGTCTTCATATTTGCCGGTGTCCGCCTGCACGGCAGGGTCGGCAATCCGGGTCTCCAGCTCGCGGAGCTCCCGCTCGGTATCCAGCAGCTCGGCGAAGACGGCGCGCATCTCGGCCTCGATCGTCCTGTCGGATTGCAGCCCGCTGTTCTGCGGCAAATAACCGATGCGGGCTTCCTTCAGCTTATGGATTTGACCGCCGTCGGCCGGCATTTCGCCGGCAATGATTTGCAGCAGGGTCGACTTGCCCGCGCCGTTGACGCCGACCAGTCCGACACGCTCGCGTTCAAGAACCTGAAACGTAATATTGGAAAGTACGGGTTTGGCGCCGTAGCTTTTGGTCAATCCGGATACTTGCAGCAGCATAGTTCCCTCCGTGCATTTGTGCGATGAATTTATAAATTGCAATCCGATCTAAGTGTACCATAACAGCTCGCCCGGCTTCACTAATGCTTTTATAGCAAAAATCCGCCGGAGTTCTCTTATAGGGGACGCGTGGTTCTGCGAAGCGGATTTCCCCTTATTCATTGCCTGTCTACTTTTGCAGCGGAGGTTGTTCGGGGGAAGAGCGACTTGTTTGTGCCCGTTTCCACCTTGCTTGGGCTAATGGGATCAGGAAACGGGCGCGAAACGGAGCGAAGAACCCGAACAACCGGAGCCTGAAGACACCGAACGACCGGAGCCTGTCGGAGCTCTGTTTTCCTTGGCGAATTACGCAAACTGGTGGTAAACTACAATTATATAAGGAAACGACAACAGGAGGGGCGGATGTCCAAGTGGAGGGAGCCGGCACCGGGCCCGTGAAACGCGGGCTGCGGCAAGCGATGTCGGCGGCGCGCGAGGCTTTGACCGATACGGAGCGCCGGGTATTGTCCGCTCGGATATGCGGACATGCCGCGGACTGGCTCGAGGCCGGCGGTTTCGCCAGCTTCATGGCTTATGTGTCGTTTCGCTCCGAGGTCGATACGGCGCCTCTTCTGGAATGGGCATGGAAGCGCGGGCTGCGCGTGATCTTGCCGAAGAGCGAACCGTCCGACCGTTCGATGAGGCTTTTCCTCGCGAGAGGATGGGGGGATCTGGCGCCCGGCGCTTACGGCATCCGGGAGCCCGACCCATCACGGGCGGCGGAATGGCCGGAGCGAGAAGCGCCGGGTGCGCTCCTGCTGCCGGGGCTGGCTTTTGACCGTTACGGTGGAAGGCTCGGCTACGGCGGCGGCTATTACGACCGCTATCTGGATGGACTGCGCCGGCGTTTGCCGGAAGGCTCCGCGCTGCCGCCGTTAATCGGAGTCGGCTACCGGCTGCAGCTTGCGGATCGTCTGCCGCTAGAACCGCATGATGCGCGGCTGGACGGTTGGATCGACGAGGACGGCTTTCATTGGGCCGAATAAGGAGGAGCGCATGAGTTCGGAGTTGACGCATTTCAATGAGCAGGGCCGCGCGCGCATGGTCGACGTGTCGGATAAAGAAGTAACAAAACGAACCGCAACGGCGGAAACGGCGGTGCGGATGGCGGCCTCGACGCTGGCACGCATTAAAGCTGGAACGGTCGGCAAAGGCGATGTGTTGGCTGTCGCTCAAGTGGCCGGCGTCATGGCCGCGAAAAAAACCGCGGATTGGATTCCGATGTGCCATCCGCTGCCGCTGACGGGGATCGACATCGCATTTAGGGATAACGGAACGGACGAACTGACGGTCGAGGCGACCGTCCGGACGACCGGCAAGACGGGAGTGGAGATGGAGGCGCTGACCGCCGTTTCGGCCGCGGCGTTAACCGTCTACGATATGTGCAAAGCGCTGCAGAAGGATATGCTGATCGGCCCGACACGGCTCGTCAGCAAAACGGGAGGCAAAAGCGGCGATTACAATGCCGGACAAAGCTGATCCCGCCAGGGTCAGTCCATCCGTATAGGGGGGAATCGATGTCGATGCGGTGGAAGGTAGCGATACTGACGGCCAGTGACAAGGGCTCGCGCGGCGAGCGCGAGGATACGAGCGCGCAAGTGATCCGCGAGCTGGTGGAAGAGGAAATGGGCGGCGAAATCGTCGACTACAGAATCGTACCGGATGAGCAGGATGAAATCACGGCGGCGCTGATCGAGATGACCGATTATTTTCAGGCGGACCTGGTCCTCACAACCGGCGGCACCGGCCTTGGTCCGCGCGACCTTACCCCTGAGGCGACGCTCCGCGTCATCGACCGCGCCGTGCCAGGCATTGCGGAAGCGATGCGGCTCGGCAGCATGCGGAAAACGCGCGCGGCGATGCTCTCCCGGGGCGTGGCGGGTATCCGGGGACGGTCGCTCATCGTCAATTTGCCCGGCAGTCCCAAGGGCGTGCAGGAGAATCTGATGGCGATCATGGATCAGCTTCCGCACGCGCTCGCCATTCTGACCGGACGGGAAGGTGAACATAGCGAATGAACGAATCAAACGGAATCAACGCAAATGATGACGGCCATGCCGGCGGCGCAGCGGCGACGCGATTGCGCGAAGTGCCGGTTGAGGAAGCGATCGGCCTGCCTTTGGCTCACGATCTGACGCAGATTATACCCGGGCAATTCAAGGGCCGCCTGTTCCGCAAAGGGCATGTCGTGACAGAAGCGGACATCCCCCGGCTGCTGGACATCGGCAAGGCGCATATTTACGTTCTGGAGCTTGGCGACAACGAGCTTCATGAGGACGAAGCGGCTTTGCGGATGGCCGCCGCACTCGCGGGGGACGGACTTGTTTACGGCGAACCGCATGAAGGCAAGGTGTCCCTGAAGTCGGATCGGCTCGGCTTGGCGGAGGTTGATGCCGGGCTGGTCGACCATATCAACGGCATCGGCGAGATCGCGCTGGCGACCGTCCGCAATCACGCCGTTGTCCGTCCGGGCTCGGCGATTGCCGCAACGAGAGTCATCCCGCTGTACGTGGACAAAGCCAAAGTGGAAGCCGTCGAATCGGCCGCCGCGGAATGGAAGCGGAAGAGCGGCAGGCCGCCGCTGCGGGTGCGGCCGCTGCGCACCGTCCGCGCCGGGCTGCTCACGACCGGCGGCGAAGTGTTCAGCGGGCGAATTGCCGACAAATTCGGCCCCGCGGTGCGCGCCAAGCTGGAGTCTTTCGGCTCGGAAGTCGCCGAACAGCGCTTAGCGCCCGACGATCGACAAACAATTGTCAAGGAAATCGGCTATTTGCTCGGCCAAGGGTATGATATGATACTCGTAACCGGCGGCATGTCCGTCGACCCGGACGACCGCACGCCGGGCGCGATCCAGGCGGCTGGAGCCGACATCGTGAGTTACGGCACGCCGATGCTGCCGGGCTCGATGCTGCTCATGGGCTACCTGAAGGGTGTCCCGATTCTCGGTTTGCCGGGCTGCGTCATGCACGATCCGTATACATCGTTCGACGTGCTTTTGCCCCGGATCCTTGCAGGTGATATCATTAAGAAAGAAGATATCGTTTCGATGGGCTACGGCGGCCTTCATAACTGCTGATTTAACTGTGGAATACGCTGTCAATATAGAAGCAAGGAGGTAGGCAAGCATGCCAAACATCGGAGTGACGGGATTTATCCTGCTCGTGCTGATCGCCTTATTGCTTTTCGGACCCAGCAAGCTGCCCGAGCTCGGAAGAGCGTTCGGCCGCACGCTGCGGGAGTTTAAGAACGGCGCAAGAGACATGATGGATGACGACGACAAGAACGACAAAAAGCGAGTCGACGTCAGCCGTTCGGAGAACGACGACGAAGAGCGCAATTCCAAGCGGCTTCCGGATTGACCGGAATACGCTTTTTTTGTGGACGATGATGCTTCAAGGAGGGGGGCGACGGAATGGCCAGCGGCAGCGGACGTTCCGCAAGCGGAGAGAAAGCGCGGCAGTTGGGCGCGGACGCGCGCAAGCTGATGTCGATGATGGAGCATATCGGCGAGCTGCGCAAACGGTTGATGGCGATCATGATCGTCCTGGTGATCGGGCTGGTGATCGGGTTGTTTCTGGCTGAGCCCGCATACGATTATTTGATGAACACCGAGCCGGCCAATGGGCTGCAGCTTCATGCGCTCTCCTTATGGGACGGCATCGGGATGTATATGAAGTTTGCGCTGGTTATCGCATTTATTCCGGTGCTGCCGTTCGCTTTTTATCAGCTATGGGCGTTCGTCAAGCCGGGGCTTGCCCCCCGCGAGCGGACCGCGACGGTCAAGTATGTGCCTTTTGCGTTGCTCATGTTCATGGCCGGGCTGGCATTCTCGTATTTTGTCGTGTTTCCGCTGGCGTTTCGTTTTACACGGGAGGTTACCGCACGCCTCGGCCTTCAGGAAACGTTCGGCATCATTCAATACTTCTCGTTCATGTTCAATATTCTTATTCCGATCTCGCTGCTTTTCGAGCTTCCGATTCTGATCATGTTCCTCACGCGAATCGGGATTCTCAATCCGATGCGGCTGCGGAAAATGCGGCGCCTCGCGTATTTCCTGCTCGTCTTCATAGGCGTGCTGGTGACGCCGCCGGATTTCGTCTCCGACCTTCTCGTCGCCCTGCCGCTCATCCTGTTGTACGAATTCAGCGTTTACCTGTCGGTGACGGTATACCGCAAACGGCTCGCGGCTCGCGCAGCCCTGGAGGAAGAGTTCGGCGGCGCGTGAAGCATCCCAGGGGAAATTCCGTAGAAAAGTCCGGTTTGTTCGCTTGTCTAGCGGGCAGCCGGGCTTTTTGTATGGTGGCACGGGATCGGCGTTGTTCTGGATCGCCAAGAAATCGGTCGATTTGAATGGAGATTTTCCAGCGGAGGACGATCATTGCGCGGAAATGTCGCCTAATGGCGGATGAAATCCAATATGCGTCTCCCAAGCTCCGTCCTTAACTAAAAATTCATCCAAAAAGGGCCAAAAAGACTTGCAATCGCCATCCAAGTTGAGTATTATAAAAATGGTTATTAGCACTAGACGTTGTCGAGTGCTAACAAACATAAAACATGAAGGAGGCTATTTTTCATGATCAAACCTTTGGGTGAACGCGTATTGATCGAGCCCATCGCGAAAGAGGAGACGACCGCAAGCGGCATCGTGCTGCCCGACACGGCGAAAGAGAAGCCGCAAGAAGGCAAAGTGGTTGCCGTAGGCAGCGGCACGCTGAAAGACGGCGTACGCATTGCGCTGGAAGTTAAGGAAGGCGACCGCGTCCTTTTCTCCAAATACGCGGGGACGGAGATCAAGTACGAAGGTAAAGAGTATTTGATTATGAAGGAAAGCGACATTCACGCGATCTTCGGTTGATCCGAGCGCACGAACCGACACCAGAAGTGCGGCCGCGGCCGCATGCCCGACATACAGCATCGGCAAATGACGCTTATATGCCACACAAGCGAGCATTGTACATGGATCGAAACGGAAGCAAACGGGAACGAAATATAAGGAGGTAATCTCGACAATGGCAAAGGAAATCAAGTTTAGCGAAGACGCTCGCCGCGCGATGCTGCGCGGGGTGGACGCTCTTGCCAACGCGGTTAAAGTCACGCTCGGACCGAAAGGCCGCAACGTCGTATTGGAGAAAAAATTCGGCAGCCCGCTGATCACCAACGACGGCGTGACGATCGCCAAGGAAATCGAGCTGGAAGACGCGTTCGAGAACATGGGCGCACAGCTTGTTAAAGAAGTTGCAACGAAAACGAACGATGTCGCCGGTGACGGCACGACCACCGCTACCGTTCTGGCGCAGGCGATGATTCGCGAAGGCCTGAAGAACGTTACGGCCGGCGCCAACCCGATGGTTATCCGCAAAGGTATCGAGAAAGCCGTTAAAGCGGCTGTCGAAGAGCTGAAGAACATCGCCAAGCCGATCGAAGGCAAGCAATCGATCGCGCAGGTCGCTGCTATTTCCTCCGCTGACGACGAAGTCGGCCAGCTGATTGCCGAAGCGATGGAGAAGGTAGGCAACGAGGGCGTTATTACGGTTGAGGAATCCAAAGGCTTCGTAACGGAGCTGGAAGTGGTAGAGGGCATGCAGTTCGATCGCGGCTACATCTCCCCGTACATGATTACCGATACGGACAAGATGGAAGCGGTGCTCGACAGCCCCTACATCCTGATCACCGACAAGAAAATCACGAATATTCAGGAGATTCTGCCTGTGCTGGAGAAGGTCGTTCAATCCGGCAAGCAGCTGCTGATCATTGCGGAAGACATTGAAGGCGAAGCGCTGGCTACTCTCGTAGTCAACAAGCTGCGCGGGACGTTCACTTGCGTAGGCGTTAAGGCTCCGGGCTTCGGCGACCGCCGCAAAGCGATGCTGCAGGATATCGCCGCGCTTACCGGCGGTCAAGTGATCACCGAAGAGCTGGGCCTGGAACTGAAGGGTACGACGGTGGACCAGCTCGGTTCCGCCCGTCAAGTCCGCGTCACGAAGGAAAACACGATCGTCGTGGACGGCAACGGCAACAGCGCCGACATTCTGGCGCGCGTCAACCAGATCAAAACGCAGCTGGAAGAAACGACTTCCGAATTCGACCGCGAGAAGCTGCAGGAGCGTCTGGCAAAATTGGCCGGCGGCGTAGCGGTCATCAAGGTCGGCGCAGCAACCGAAACCGAACTGAAAGAGCGCAAGCTGCGCATCGAAGACGCCCTGAACTCCACCCGTGCGGCGGTTGAGGAAGGCATCGTCTCCGGCGGCGGCGTGGCGCTGGTGAACGTATACAAAGCCGTTCAAGCGGTTCAAACGAACGGCGACGAGCTGACGGGCGTAAATATCGTGCTGCGCGCGCTGGAAGAGCCGGTTCGCACGATCGCCGCGAATGCGGGCCAAGAAGGCTCCGTTATCGTTGAGCGCCTGAAGAACGAGAAAGTCGGCATCGGCTACAACGCCGCTACCGGCGAATGGGTCAACATGTTCGAGTCGGGTATCGTCGACCCTGCTAAGGTTACGCGTTCCGCTCTGCAGAACGCCGCTTCCGTGGCGGCTATGTTCCTGACGACCGAAGCGGTCGTCGCCGACAAGCCGGAGAAAGACAAACCGGGCATGCCTGATATGGGCGGCATGGGCGGTATGGGCGGCATGGGCGGCATGATGTAAGCCGTCATCCGCGCGAACAAATTGAAACGAAACGGGCTCCCGCAGGGAAGCCCGTTTCGTTGTTTTGCTCTATGAGGCCAGTCCCGCCCGGAATTCATCGATGACGCTTACCGCAACGGACTCGCCGATTTTCAGAATGATTGTAAAGTAATCGTACATGTGGTCAAAAACCGTCTCATAACCTTCCAGCTCGTCGGGATGATCTTTCGAATACTCAGCGTGGCTGCGAATGAGCAATGCGGTTAATTGATTCATCAACGATCCTCCAAATCAGCAAACTATGGAATGATGGTAACACAGCAGCCGCGCAAAGTATGTCGTATATTGCCGCCGTACAGACAATTATTTATCGACAGTGTCTGCATGGCCAACCACTTCGATCGTTATTTTCACCTCGGCGTTCCGGTAATCCCGGCAAAGAATATCGCTGAGCGTCGTACCCTCGCTTTTGACATCCCCGACACAGAACGGATACTGGTTCATCCCGTGCGTGACGACGATCCCCGTCAGTTCCCTTTTGGTTGATTTGTCCTGAATCATTGCTCTCACTCCAGCGCTTGTTTTCGGATGGTGGCGATATCATAGTCATCTTTAATAGCATGCCACTTTTCGCGCCGTTCAATAACAGGGCTTATGCCTGATAACAAAGCTTGAATGTGATGATTGTCACAGTTCAGCCGGTTGCCGGAATATATACTATTACCTGTGGATCATTGCGCAAGGAATATAATCACATTCACGAAAAAGGTGACGGTATGAAGTTGGGCTTGGTCAAAAAGATCGTGATCGCGATGGTCGGCGTATCGATGGTCACATACGGAACTAGCGCGTTTTTTATTTTTTATTTGAAGGACATTATCGCGCCGGGGATGAAGGATTGGCTGTATGTGTCCATCGTTCTGTCGCTCGGCATTTTTTGGACGGGTCTGCTTGGATGGATCGGCGCATCCTGGTTGATTAAGCCGCTTGTACGGCTTACCGCCGCGGCCAATGAAGCGGCGGACGGCAACCTGCTCGCGGACATCCCGCTCTATCGCGGGCAGGACGAGATCCGGCAGCTCAGCGAATCGTTCCGGCATATGATCGCCGGCTTGCGGCAGATGATTGCCGATATTTCAAGCAACGCTGCGTTTACCCATGACCAGGCCGGGCTGCTCAGCGGCGGAATGCTGCAGGCAGCCAGGCAAATCGAGCTGATTGCCGGCGCAACGGACACGATTGCGGCAGGCGCCGGCCAGCAGAACGATTCCGCTCAAAGCACGCTGGCGACCGTCAGCCGGATCGAGCTTGCCGCAGCGGCAATCGGGAAGCAGGCCGAAGAATCGCAGCGCATTTCGAGGGAAATGATGCGGACGATCGCGCAGGGCGAGGAGATCGTCCGTTCCCTGGTGGACGGCATGATGAGCCTGGCCGGGTCAAACCGGGAGTCGATCGGCTTCGTCCGGCAGTTGGACGGCAACGCCAAGGAGATCCGGAGCATATCGCAAGCGGTGAAGGCGATCGCCGACCAAACCAACCTGCTTGCGCTGAACGCTTCCATAGAAGCGGCGAGAGCGGGAACCGACGGTCAAGGGTTTGCGGTCGTGGCGGGAGAGATCCGCAAATTGGCTGAGCAAAGCTCTCACGCGGTCAGCGGTATCGACGAATTGATAACAGGGGTCGAATCGGGCATTGCCGCGGTTGTGGCCCAAATAACCGCACAGGAACAGCTGGCGATCCGCGAATCCGGCAAAGGCGCGGCGGCGGGGGAGGCGCTGGATCGAATCGATCAGGCGGTCGGTCAAACGGCGCAAGCGGTGGACAACATCGCCGCCGGCATCGTCGAACAGATCGGGCAGGTCGGGCAAGCTATGGTCCAAACCCGGCATGTCGGCGATATAGCCGACCGGATTTCAACCGAGATCAAGCAGGTTGCCGCCTCCGTTCAGGAGCAAATGGCCGTCATGCAGGAGCTCTCCTCGTCATCCGATATGCTGAAAAGCCGGGCGGATGCGCTGCAAACGAACATAAAAGTGTTTCGCTGCTAGTTATACCAAGGTGACCAGCGAAGATAACTTTCCTGATACCGTAATGAAAAATTAACCGAATCGCGGGCGGATGAAACGCGGAAGCGGCGCAGCCGAACCCGCCCGCAGCAAAGTCCCGTAAACGCCTAAAAGCCGGCAATCCGCTCACGCGATTTGCCGGCTTTGCTTTCAGAGGTTATAGAGTTGAGAAGCCTTCTCTGGCGGCCGCCGCGTCCTGGCGGACCATTCCTTTGATCAGTTCGTTCGTACGGCTGAGCAGCGACGAGCTGCGCGCAAATACAAGCTCGTCTGCGCCGAGCACCGTAATCTCGCCGTCCGGCCGGCCGATCACCGCGCCGTCCTCGATGATGCAGCCTTCGCCGATGATCGCCCGGAATATTTTGGCGTCGCGTCCGATTTTCACATTCGGCATGACGATGCTTTCCTTTACTTCGCTGCCGCGTCCCGTGTGGACACCGCTGAACAGAAACGACCGGTCGACCTCGCCCTCGACCGCGGAGAGCGGGTGGACGACGGCCTCACGAATGTTGGCCAGCGGGTGGCGGTATGCCTTTATGTAAGGCGCAACCTCATTCGTGTACATCGGCCATTTGTCGCCCTCGAACTGCATTTCGCCGTCAAGGATATCCATATGGGCCTCCCACAGGCTTTCGACCGTGCCGACATCTCTCCAGTAGCCTTCGAACGGATAAGCGAAAACCGCGGCTCCCGAGTGGAGCAGTTCCGGAATGACGTCCTTGCCGAAATCGTGGCTGGACGTTTCGTTTTGCGCGTCGGTCATCAGCTTTTCCTTAAGGAAGGCCCATTTGAACAAATAAATGCCCATCGAAGCCAGATTGCTTTCCGGCTTGGGTGGCTTTTCCGTAAACGAGATCACTTTGTAGTCTTCGTCCGCGTTCATGATGCCGAACCGGTGAGCGTCTTTCCACGGTACGCTTTTGACCGCTATCGTCGCGTCCGCGTCATTCTCCAGATGGAAATCTAGCATCTCTCGGTAATCCATTTGGTAGATATGGTCGCCCGACAAAATCAAAACATGCTCGGGCGCGTATTCGTCGACACGCTCGATGTTTTTGTAGATGGCGTCGGCCGTTCCCGAGTATCCGCTGCCAGGCGCCATTCCGCCCGGCAGCAGGAAGAGATCGGCCGAGGGGTCGTCTCCCGACCAATGCCTGCCGTCCTCTATATGTCCGTGCAGCGACTCAGCCTTGTATTGCGTTAAAACCCCGATCGTCGAAATGCCGGAATTAATGCAATTGCTGAGCGGAAAGTCGATAATTCGGTAACGTCCGCCGAAAGGGACTGCGGGTTTCGCCAGCTTTTCGGTCAAGGGCGCAAGCCGCTTTCCCTCTCCGCCTGCCAGCAGCATTGCCATGCATGAATGTCTCGTCATATCGTCCCTCCACTTTGTCATTGGTACTTTTTGATTAAACTTATATTTGTTTTCTGAAACTGAAATGGGAAGGTTATCCGGCCTCCCTTCGCGAAAAAGTTATGCAGGACAATTCTATGAGGATTTATCCGAAAACATGCGTCGTTTTTTTCATATTCGGGTAATGATTCAATTGGAATGTCCGGAGAGATTTCGTCGAGAGGGGTGTGGGAAGTTTTGGCAAGCAGCAGGTTGACGGCGGACGAGATTCACTGGTTCCACGAGGGAACCTATCACCAGAGCTATCGTAAAATGGGCGCACATCCCGCAACCGAAGACGGCAAGTCCGGTGTCCGGTTCAACGTGTGGGCGCCGAACGCCCGGGAAGTCAGGCTGGCGTCGGATTACAACGGCTGGAACGGGGAGAACGACAGGTTCGAGCGGCTGCCGGATTCCGGTTTGTGGACGCTGTTCGTGCCGGATATCGGAGAAGGTACGCTTTACAAGTATGAGATCGTGACGCCGGAGGGCGAGACGATTCTGAAGGCCGATCCGTATGCCTACTATGCCGAGGTCCGGCCGAAAACCGCGTCGGTCGTAACCTCGCTGGAAGGCTTCGAGTGGACGGACAAAGCATGGCTGCGCAGCCGCAAGTCGCCGTATGAGCAGCCGATGCTTATTTACGAAGTGCATCTCGGCAGTTGGAAAAAGCATGAGGACGGCACGCTGCTTACCTATCGGGAGCTGGCCGAGCAGCTTGTGGACCATGTGGCCGAGCTTGGATATACGCATATCGAATTAATGCCGCTTGCGGAGCATCCTTACGACCGGTCGTGGGGCTACCAGGCCACCGGTTATTTTGCGGTCACGAGCCGGTTCGGCACGCCGCGTGATTTCATGTATTTCGTCGACCGCTGCCACAATCGGGGCATCGGCGTCATCATGGACTGGGTGCCGGGACATTTTACGCGCGACGCGCACGGGCTGCGGCTGTTCGACGGCACCCCGCTGTTCGAGCATTACGACCCGATGGTGGCCGACCGGCCGGGCTGGGGAACGCTCGGCTTCGATTACGGCAAGCCCGAGGTGCGGACGTTCCTGATCTCGAACGCGCTGTTCCTGCTGGAGGTTTTCCATCTCGACGGCATCCGGATCGACGCGGTCACGAGCATGATCCGCCGCGATTTCGAGAAGCCGGACGGCAGATGGGTGCCGGGCGCCGGCGGAGGACGGGAGGACACGGACGCGATCGAGCTGCTGCGCAAGCTGAATCAGGCGGTGTTCCTGGCGCAGCCGAACGCGCTCATGATGGCCGAGGAATCGAGCGCCTGGCCGCTTGTCACCGCCCCGATCGAGGACGGCGGCCTCGGCTTCAACTACAAATGGAATATGGGCTGGATGAACGACACGCTTAAATATATGGAGACCGATCCGGTACACCGGCAATACCACCAGAATTTGCTGACGTTCCCGATCTGCTACGCGTACTCCGAGAACTTCGTGCTGCCTTTCTCGCACGATGAGGTTGTGCACGGCAAACGTTCGCTGCTGCATAAAATGCCGGTGGATTACGAGCTGAAGTTCGCGGGTCTTCGCGCCCTGCTCGGCTATTGGTTGACCTTCCCGGGCAAAAAGCTGCTGTTCATGGGCTCGGAATTCGGCCAGTTCGACGAATGGAAAGATGAAACCCAGCTCGACTGGTTCCTGCTCGATTACCCGCTGCATTTCAAAATGCTGCAGTTCACGAAGCACGTCAACCGCCTTTATCTGCAGGAGAAATCGCTCTGGCAGCTCGATCATCAAATGGAAGGCTATGAGTGGATCGATCATCGCGACCATGCCCAGAATGTAATCGTCTATATGCGCAAAGCTAAAGCGAAAAACGACTTTATCATCGTCATCTGCAATTTCTCGCCGGTCACCCGCCAAGGATACCGCATCGGAGTGCCGTCTCGCGGCTCTTACATGGAACTGCTCAACAGCGACGACGTGTCGTTCGGCGGAACGGGGATCGTAACGAACGGCTTCCATAAAGCCGAGAAGGCGGGCTGGCACGATCAACCGTACAGCCTGGAGCTGACCTTGCCGCCGCTCAGCGTCATCTTGCTGAAAAAATCAAAGCGCTCCGGCGCGGAAGCGGAGGAGAAAAAGGAGATCGCAACCGTTACCGTAACGGAGAAGAAAGGCCGGGTAACCAAAAAAACGAAGGAGTTGAACGTTTGATGAAGGTTCTGTTTGCCGCCGCCGAAGGCAATCCGTTCGTGAAGACGGGCGGGCTGGCCGATGTGGCTGGGGCGCTGCCGAAGGCATTGCGCAAGGAGGGCGCCGACGTGCGCATTGTGCTGCCGAAATACGGGACGATCGCGCAATCGTATAAGGATAAAATGAAGCTCGTCGCCGAAATCCGGGTTCCGGTCGGCTGGCGGATGAAATATGCCGGCATCTGGGAACTGAAGCAGGACGGCGTTCCCGTCTATTTTATCGATAACGAGGACTATTTCAAGCGCGACGGCATCTACGGCTATTTTGACGACGGCGAACGGTTCGCGTATTTCAGCCGCGCCGTTCTGGAAATTTTGCCGCATATCGGCTTCAGGCCCGACATCGTGCACACGCACGATTGGCATACCGCGGCGACCGCCGCGCTGCTCGAGAAGCATTACCGCCATAATCCTTTTTATCGGGATATCGGGACCGTATTTACGGTGCATAATTTGCAGTTCCAGGGCCACTACGGCTATGAGGTGCTGCCCGACCTGCTCGGTCTCGATCACGATCATTTCGCAAGCGGACAGGTGGAATATCACGGGGGCGTCAACTTCCTGAAAACCGGGCTCGTATTCAACGACCGCGTGACGACCGTCAGCCCGACGTATGCCGATGAAATCCGCACGCCCGCTTACGGCGAAGGGCTGGACGGCGAGCTTCGCTTCCTCGGAAGCAAGCTGTCCGGCATCGTGAACGGCATCGACGACAAGTCGTATAACCCGGCAACCGATCCCCATATCCCGGTAAACTACAAGAACGATCTGGACAAAAAGCGGCTGAACAAAGCCGAGCTGCAGCGCGCGCTGGGCCTGCCGGAAAAGCCGGACGTGCCGCTGATCGGGATGGTCAGCCGCATCACGGTGCAGAAAGGATTCGACCTCGTCGCCGACGGCCTGTACGGCTTATTGGAGCATAACGACGTGCAGCTCGTCATTCTCGGCGCGGGCGACCGTTATTATGAGGAGCTGCTTGCGGGTCAAGCGCAGCGGTATCCGGAGCAGCTGTCCGTACAGCTGAAGTTCGACGAAGGCCTTGCGCGCCGCATTTATGCGGGAGTCGATATGTTCCTGATGCCGTCGCGCTTTGAGCCGTGCGGCATCAGCCAATTGATCTCGCTCCGGTACGGCACGGTGCCGATCGTGCGGGAGACAGGCGGCCTGAAGGATACGGTGCTTTCGTATAACGAATTCACCGGAGAAGGCAACGGCTTTACGTTCGGTCCGTACAGCACGCACGACATGCTGTTTACGATACGCCGCGCGCTCAACTTTTACCGGATGCCGGATATTTGGAAGGCGATCGTGCGGAACGCGTTCGCCGGCGATTACAGTTGGGGCCGTTCGGCGCGCCAGTATCTGGAACTGTATGAAGAGATCGCCGTACGGCGCAAGGAGGCGCCCACGGCTGACGGTTCCGCGGAGCCGACTGCCGAGGAAATGGTTGAATCGGCCATCAAGGCCGCCGCTTCCCAAACGGCAGCCGCCGAGGAACCGGCCGGGAAGAAAGGCAGAAAGAAAGCGAAGCCGGAGGGCGGCGAATCCGGCGACGTGTTTATTGTGTAAATGCAAGAGAAATGGCTTGATGAGCTGGCGGTTGAGAACAACGTTAACTTTTCGCGAGTACTGCAGGACGGATTAAAAGCGCATCTCGGCGTAACCGAGCGTAAGAAATAACGATCAATGGCAAGCAAAACAAAATTGGCCGGCGTATAAATGACGTCGGCCTTTGTGTTGCGAACAAAACAGCCCCGGCTGCCCGAGGCTGTTACCTGCATGGTTTTATACGATTTTCCGGTACATGATCCGGTAGCCCAGCTCGTCGAGCTCGATGTTCATTACGCCGTCCGTTACCTCCACGTGCTCGCCGGACAGCGCGTCATGCCAGTCGTTCGTTTCCATCGGATGGGAGAGAACAGTCCGTTCCGCCGTGTTGTTCATCCATACGGTGAAATGCATCTCGTCGTCCAACCGCTCATAAATGATGCGGCAGTCGCCGGGCTCGGCCATCAGGAAGCGGAACCGGCCGTGCCGGAGAACCGGATAATTTTTGCGAAGCGCAATGATCAGCTTGTAGAAATCGAACAGCTCCCGGTCCTGCCTGTCGTAATCCCATTCCATGCATTTGCGGCAGTCGGGGTCGGCGCCGCCCTTCAAGCCGATCTCATCTCCGTAAAAAATGCACGGCGTTCCGATGTACGTCAGCAGAAACACGACCGCGAGCTTGAGCCGCCGCTTGTCCTCGCCGACCATCGTCAGCACGCGGGGCGTGTCGTGCGAGCACAGCAGGTTGAAAATGACCTCGTTCGTCTGCTGCGGATAGCGCACGAGCAGCCGGCTGATTTCGTTCGCAAACGTATAGCCGTCCTTGGCGCAGCCCGAGAAGAACGAAAGCGCCTTGTCGGCGAACGGATAGTTCATGACGGAATCGAACTGGTCGCCCATCAGCCACAGCATGGAATCGCTCCAAACCTCGCCTATAATATAGGCGTCCGGCTTGATCGCTTTAACGGCGATCCGGAATTCACGCCAGAAGCGGTGGTCGATTTCATTGGCCACATCCAGCCTCCAGCCGTCGATATCCATCTCCCGCAGCCAGTAGGCGGCGACATGAAGCAAATATTTTTTGACCTCCGGATTGGCTGTGTTCAATTTCGGCATATGGCCGTAGAAGCCGAACGTGTCGTAGTTGGCCTGATTCTCGGCAACCGTCACCGGGAAGCTGTGGATGTGGAACCAGTCTTTATACTTCGAGTTTTCACCGTTTTTCACGACGTCCCGGAACGGGCCGAACTCGACGCCGGAGTGGTTGAACACCGCGTCGAGCACGACGCGGATTCCTTTGTCGTGGCACATCTTTACGAGCCTCTTCAAATCTTTCTCGTCTCCGAACTGCGGATCGATCTCCATATAATCAATCGTATCGTATTTATGATTCGAAGGCGATTTGAACAGGGGCGTAAAATAAATCGCGTTAATGCCCAGGTCCGCGAGGTAGTCGAGGTGATCCATCACGCCTTTGAGATCGCCGCCGAAAAAGCCCTCCGTTTCCGGCTGCCCGCCCCATTCCCCGGTGCCTTCGGGATCGTTGGAGGTGTCGCCGTTGGCGAAGCGGTCGGTGAATATCTGATAGAAAACGGCTTCCTTCGCCCACTCCGGCGCACGGAATATATCGACCGGGTGTATGTAGGGAAATTCGTAGTAGCCGCCGGGAGGCGTCGGCTGCTCGTGATAAATGCCCGATTCGACCATCCATACCGTCTCGCTGCCGGCACGGATCCGGAACCCGTAAGAGAAGCGCTTGTGCTTCGGCCGGATGCCGATTTCCCAGTAATCGAAAAAATGGTCGGAGGCGAGCTTGTCCATTTTCAGTTCTTTATAATGCGCTTCCCAGTCATATTTATCGCCCGTTATGGCGTAGACCTCGTCCACGTCGTCCCTTTTGGTGCGGAATCGGAGGTGGATCGTATTCTCGTCGTAGGCGTAGGCCCAATTGCTTCGCGTAGCGTGATGGAAGCATTCCAGCAGCATGGTTGTGGCTCCTTCCCGAACTCTCTCTATTAGCAACTATATAAACGCGGGCTCGAAGGGCTGAATCATCCTGGCCGGCTTGCTTTCAAGGGAGTGTTTAGCAGATTTTGGGGACGGGTAATCCGGAGTATACGAACGAGCGGAAAGGATGATCTGCATGGCGAAAGCGGTAACGGCCGTCGTTCTGATGCTGGTGTTTCTGCAAGGCTCCTCCGGTCAACCGGGGGCCCAAAGCTCCCCGGACAAGGCGCCTGCCGTCGTGAAGACGGAAACGGCGGTTCACGCCGATATGAAGCTTGACGACACAGGCCGCATAAACGCGGAATCGTTCGCCCGGATCAACGGGATTGATATGGGATGGACGGACATCGAAGTATTGGAAGTGCTCGGTCCTCCGGACAAAGTATGGCTCGACGATTACACGCCGGGCAGCAAGGAGCTTCGTTATGACGGCGTTACGGTCGGCTTTTATGACGGCTTGATCGAATATATTTCGGTTGACGCCGGCGAACCGGCGGTCACCTTCGGCGAGACGGTCGTTCCGATGGATTTCAAGGCGCTGGCCGGCACGCTCGGCGAACCCGACTTCATTGCAGAAGACGGGTGGGTGTATGAAGGAAAAGGTATTGCCGTCAAGCTGTTCATGGATGAATCCGGGCAAAAGCTCGAGTCGGTGGATGCTTTTTGGGCTTATAGCGAATAAAGTAGAAATATGAAAAAAAATATTCATAGAGCTGTTTCAACGTTTAATGAACAGGGTATATCCTAATAGACCGTTTAACAGGACTACCGGTCGCTATCACGGAAAGGGAGGAATCGTCGATGAAACCGACCATACAAGTGGTGGATACGCAAATGGCCGCGATGCACGCCGTGCGGGAGTTGAATTTAAGAGGGTACGGACAGGACGATATTTATGTGCTGGCGCATGACGGCGACCAGACGGATCAGTTGAACGAGGCGGCCGATACGAACAATATCGGCATTTCCGAAGAAGGCGTGTTCAATTCGATGGCGAACTTGTTCCGTTCGCGTGGCGACGAGCTCCGGGCGAAGCTTGAGGCCATCGGATTCAGCGAAGAGGAAGCGGGCATGTACGAGGAGCAATTAGATCGCGGGAGGGTGCTCGTCATTGCGAAGGTCCATTGAATCGTCAAGGCCACAATCCGATCATTCATGACAGGCAAGACAAGCCTCTGCGGGAGGCTTGTCTCTCTTTGTGTCGGAGTATGTCCGGGCGTATCTTGCTATAATAAATAAGGTGATGGGTGAGGGTTAAAGGGCATGAAAATCAGGTCGAAGCTGCTGATCGGTTCGGGAATATTGATAGCTCTTATTATTTTATTGTCGGGGCTCGGAATCGGCAACCTAAACAAAGCGAACGACAACGTCGAATACCTGTACGAGGACCGGTACCGGAAGCTGGTCAAGGCTTACGAGCTGCGCGGCGAGATCAACAATCTCTCCAAGCGTTTGACCAATATCGCGACGGTGCCGTCGCAAGCGAATCTGCTGGTGAACCGCCGGGAGATGGATGCTTCCTATCAAGCGGCGGTCAAAGCGCTTACGGAATTGAATGAATCGTTTACAACCGAAGAAGAGCGGCTCATCATGCAGGATATGATCGAAGCGGGCCGTCCTTTTATTCAATATAGAGACCGGATCATTCAACTCGTCGAGGCCGGAAAGGGCGATGAGGCTCGTGTGTTGCGGGAGAACGAAGGCCTTCGCCTTGCGGACGATCTGATCAGGAGCGTCGATTATTTGACCGACTATTACAACCGCAATATGGAGGGCACGTTTACGGCCATGTTTGCCGACAACCGCGAAACGTTCAACATGCTCGCGGTGACGGCCGGACTCGGGCTGCTGCTCGCGTTCCTTGCGCTCTACTGGAATATGTGGAGCATTACGCAGGGGCTGCAGAGCCTGTCCGTCATGATCCGCGGGTTTGCCAGCGGAACGATCGACCCCGGCGCCAGGGTTCGTCAGCTGCGCAAGGACGAATTCGGCGATGTCGGCAGAACGTTCAATCTGCTGGCCGACGATCTCGAGCGTCGAACCGCCGCTGAGCAGGCCTATAAGGCACAGATTGAAGAAGATAACTGGATCAAAACGAACCTGGCGGAAATTGCCGTCGAGCTGCAGAATGATACGGATCTCGATAAGCTGGCCTCCACGTTCATGGAGAAGCTGGCTCCGCTTGTCGGCGCCAGCTACGGCGCGCTGTATGTCAGGGAAGGACTCGGCGAGCAGCCTCGCCTGAAGCTGCAGAGCGGATATGCGCACGAGGGAGAAGCCGATGCCGAGCGTGCGTTCGTGTTCGGTGAAGGGCTGGTCGGCCAGTGCGCGGCTAGCGGAAAATCGATCGAGCTGGCGGATATCCCTGAAGATTACATTCGCATCCGTTCGGGCACGGGAGAGAGCAAGCCGAAATATTTGCTTCTTTGTCCGGTGAAATACCGCGATCACGTCGTCGGCGTGTTCGAGTTGGCGCATCTGGCCCCGATCGGCCAAAGGCAGATGGAATTCGTGTGCCTTCTTGCGGAAAATTTGGGCATCGTATTGAACAGCCTGTTCGGGCGCATGCGCGTGCAGGAGCTGCTGAAGGAATCGCAGGCGCTCACGGAAGAGCTGCAGGTGCAGTCCGAGGAGCTCATTTCCCAGCAGGAAGCGCTGCGCCGCTCGAACGAACGGCTGGAGGAGCAGACGAAGCAGCTGAAGAAATCCGAAGAAGTGCTGCAGAGCCAGCAGGAAGAACTGGAGCAGACGAACGACGAACTGCTGCGGAAAACCCACCTGCTCGAGCTTCAGATGAAACAGACCGAGCAGAAGAACCGGGAGATCGAGAAATCGAGGCTCGCACTGGAACGCCAAACGGTGCAATTGGCCCTGTCGTCCAAATACAAATCGGAATTTTTGGCCAACATGTCCCATGAGCTTCGGACGCCGCTGAACAGCCTCCTGATTCTGTCCCAGATGCTGATGGACAACAAGGAAGGCAATCTGACGCCGAAGCAGGTTGAATTCGTTTCAACGATTTATGGCTCCGGCAGCGACTTGCTGAAGCTGATCGACGAGATTCTCGATCTTTCCAAAATCAGCGCAGGCAAAATGGAGGTCGTAACCGAGCACGTTCCGATCAGCCAGCTGGAGCTGTACATCAAGCGCAATTTCGATCCGGTCGCCATGCAGAAAGGCATCCAATTCGCAACCCGCCTGGAAGACGGGCTGCCGGAGGAGATGTATACGGACAGCCACCGGGTGAAGCAGGTGTTGAAAAATTTGCTGTCCAACGCGTTCAAGTTCACGGAGAAAGGGAAGGTGGAATTGACGATCCGCAGGGCGGCGCCGGATGAATTCGACTTGCCGGACGAGCTGTCCGGCGTCATTGCCTTTGAAGTGAAAGACACGGGAATCGGCATACCGGAGGACAAGCAGAAGCTCATATTCGAAGCTTTCCAGCAGGTGGACGGCACGACCAGCCGCATATATGGCGGCACCGGCCTGGGGCTTGCGATCAGCCGCGAACTGGCGGCGCTGCTCGGGGGCGGAATCCGGCTCGAAAGCGAAGAAGGCAAAGGCAGCGCATTCACGTTCTACGTTCCGGAATTCCATGTCGCTACGGAATCGCCGGAACGGTTCGAGGCTTTGGTTCCCGGTTCGAGCGGCCTGACGAATGATGTGATCGAGAGCGCGCTGCTGACGACGCCGTCCTTCGAAATTCCGCTCTCCACAGCCGCAGGGGGCGCGGACGCAGGTACCATGATTCACGACGATGTTGAGCTAATCAAGCCGGGCGACAAAGTGGTGCTGATCATTGAAGATGATGTAAACTTCGCCAAGGTGCTGCTGGACATCGCCCGTTCGCGGGGCTTCAAGGGAATCGTGGCGCTGCAGGGCGACAACGGATTGGCGTACGCCCGTACACACCGGCCCGACGCCATCCTGCTCGACATCCAGCTGCCGGTCATGGACGGCTGGTCCGTGCTCAACCAATTGAAGCACCATTCGGATACGCGCCATATTCCGGTCCATGTCATATCCGTCGTCGACGACATTCAGCAAGGCCTTTCCATGGGGGCGCTGGCTTACATCAAGAAACCGTCCTCCAAGGATAAGCTGGAGGACGTATTCACCCAGATCGAATCGTTCATCGAGCGCGATATGAAACGGCTGCTCGTGGTCGAGGACGATCCGGCTCAGCGGACGAGCATCGTCGAGCTGATCGGACATGACGACGTGCTGATCACGGCGGTATCGACAGGAAAAGACGCGCTCAAGGAGCTCAGGAACCTGCATTACGACTGCATGGTGCTGGATCTCGGCCTTCCCGATATTTCAGGGTTCGAGCTGCTTGACACGATTCGCAAGGACGAGGAGCTGCAGGAGCTGCCGATTATCGTCTATACCGGCCGCGAGCTGGATAAGAAGGAAGAGCTCCGGCTGAAGAAATTCGCGGGCACGATCATCATCAAGGATGTCAGGTCGCCGGAGCGGCTGCTGGATGAAACGACGCTTTTCCTTCACCGCGTGGAGGCGAATCTTCCGGAGGACAAGCGGAATATGCTTCGCAAGCTTCACAGCATGGAGGGCATTTTCGAGGGGAAAAATATTATGATCGTCGATGACGACATCCGCAACGTTTTTGCCTTGTCAAGCGTTCTGGAAGGCTACCGGATGAACATCACGTTCGCCGAGAACGGCCGGGAGGCGCTGGAGCTGCTGGAGCAATCGCCGAATTTTGATATGATAATAATGGATATCATGATGCCGGATATGGACGGTTACGAAACGATGCAAGCGATTCGCCGGCGGCCGGAATACCAAAAGCTGCCGATCATCGCGATCACCGCGAAGGCGATGAAGGACGACCGCGACAAGTGCATCGAAGCCGGCGCTTCCGACTATATCGCCAAGCCCGTTCATACGGAGCAATTGCTTTCCTTAATGAGGGTGTGGTTGTATCAATAAAGACAGGATGAATGAGTCGGTTCCCGACAGCGTTCCCGATGCGGATGAACGCGAGAAAGTGGAGATCGAGCTGCTGCTTGAGGCGCTCTTCCGCATTTACGGCTACGATTTTCGCAATTATGCTTTTGCGTCGGTTCGCAGGCGAATATGGCACCGAGTCCACTCGGAACGACTGCAGACGGTATCCGGCCTGACGGAGCGTGTCATTCACGACCGTTCCTGCATGGAAAGGCTGCTGTCCGACATGACCATCCACGTGACCGAGATGTTCCGCGACCCGCAGGCGTTTTACGCCTTCCGCAAGCTGGTCGTGCCGATGCTGCGCACCTACCCTTTTATCCGGATTTGGCACGCCGGCTGTTCAACGGGCGAGGAAGCATACTCGATGGCCATTCTGCTGCATGAGGAAGGGTTGTATGACAAGTCGCGCATTTACGCCACGGATGCCAACGGCGACGTGCTTGCAGCGGCGAAGGAAGGCGTCTTCCCGATGGAGCGTATGAAGCTCTATACCCGAAATTATATGGAGGCGGGAGGAAGAGAGTCGTTCTCGCATTATTATACGGCCAAATACGATTCGGTCATCTTTCACTCCTATCTGAAGAAAAATATCGTATTCGGCCAGCACAATCTCGTGACGGACGGCTCGTTCAACGAATTCAATGTCATCTTTTGCCGCAACGTCATGATTTATTTCAACAAAACGCTGCAGGATCATGTGCACGGGCTGCTCTACGACAGCCTCAGCACGTTCGGTATTCTTGCTCTCGGCACGAAAGAGTCGATTACGTTCACCAAGCACGCCGACAAGTTCGAGGAGCTCGACTCCGTTAACCGGCTGTACCGCAAAATCCGTTGACGGCGGCCGCCGCATGCCGCAGCGCATGAAAGAAAGGCAGGCGTATGTCTGATGATAACCTTCGAAGGTCCTATAAATATCCTGCTGGTCGACGACCATCCGGATAATTTGCTGGCGCTCGAAGCGGTGCTCGGCGATATGAATTACAACCTCGTCAAATGCATGTCGGGCGAGGAAGCGCTGCGCTATTTGCTTAAGGATGACTTCGCGGTAATCGTGCTCGATGTGCAAATGCCCGGTATGGACGGTTTCGAAACCGCCAAGCTTATTAAAGCGCGGGAGAGAACGAAGGAAATCCCGATTATGTTCATTACCGCTACCAGCAAGGAGACGGAGCATTTCCATACCGGTTATGCGGCAGGGGCGATCGATTACATGACCAAGCCGTTTGTGCCGCAGATTCTGCGCACCAAGATCGAGGGTTTCGTCAATATGTATATCAGCAACAAGAAGCTGCAGCTGCAGACGGAGCTGTTGCAGCAGAAGACGAGAGAGCTCGAGAAAATGAATAAAGAGCTGTTGAGAACGGCCTACCAGCTCACCAAGACGGAGGCGCAGGCTCGTGTTATCCGGGAAACCTCCATCGATACGATGATCACCTTTGATGAAGAAGGGCGGATTATGACCGTCAATCCGGCATTGGAGCAGATGTTCGCGTATACGGAGGAGGACGTGCTGGACAAGCCGATCGCCATGCTCGTTCCGGCTCTCGCGGGCATCGATATGATGGCCGTCGCCAACGGGTCCGAAAGCAATCGGGAGGGCGGCCGCCTCATGGAAGTGGTGCCGGTGCGCAGCGACGGAACGACGTTTTTCGCCGAGATTCAGATCGGTGTGGCTGTCGTTGACAGCGAGCGGATATTCGCCTGCACGATCAGCGATGTTACGGAGCAGAAGTTGTTCGAGCGCGAACTGATGGAAGCGAAAGAGGCTGCGGAAATTGCGGCCCGGGCGAAAACGGATTTTCTGGCGATGGTCAGCCACGAAATCCGCACGCCGATGAACGGCGTTATCGGGATGTCGGCGCTGCTGCTTGAAACGGACATGAGCGAGGAGCAGAAGGAATACGTTGAGATTATCGGCAAGAGCGGCGAGGCGCTGCTGTCGGTCATTAACGATATTCTGGATTACTCGAAGATCGAATCGGGCAAAATGGAAATCGAGGAAGTGCCGTTCGAGCTGGCCGATTGCATCGGCGAGACGTTCGACCTGTTTACGGTCAAAACGAAAAAGCAAAACCTGGATATGAGCTTCGCGATCGATCCGATGCTGGAGAAGCCGATCGTAAGCGACGTTACGAAGCTGCGCCAGGTGCTGATCAACCTGGTCGGCAATGCCGTGAAATTTACGAGCGAGGGCAGCATTCGGGTCGATGTCAAGCTGCTTCATGACTATGGCAGCCGCCTGGACATCATGTTCAGGGTGGAGGATACGGGCGTGGGCATTCCGGAAGAGAAGCTTCCGCTGCTGTTTCAGCCTTTTTCGCAGCTGGATTCATCGATGTCCCGCAAATATGGGGGAACGGGTCTTGGGCTCGCCATTTGCAAAAATCTGATCGAGCTGATGGGCGGCACGATCAGCGTGGACACGGCGCGCAAGCAGGGTGCCGCCTTTGTTTTCACAATACGCGCGAAACATTTGCTTTCTGCCGAACCGGTTCCCGAAGCGGAACGGTTCGGACCGGCGCCGGACCAACCGGTCTCGTTCTCCGATTTTCTTTCTTCCACGGAGGAAACGGCGGCATGCGGAGACGGTCCGGCCGACCGGGCGGCGGATGTCCGTGCGGAGGACGGCATGCGAGACCCGGAGGCGTCTTCTTTATCGCCGGTGAAGGCCGACAGGTCCGCGGCGCGCCCCGGGCTTCTCCCGGGAGTCAAGGGTCGTGTTCTGGTTGCGGAGGACAATGAAGTGAACCGGAAGCTGGCGCTTCGCATGCTTGAGAAGCTTGGGCTTCGCGCGGACATTGCCGAGAACGGACGGGAAGCGCTCGCGATGCTGGCGGTTAACCGCTACGACCTCGTATTGATGGATATGCAAATGCCCGTGATGGACGGTATCGAAGCGGCGCGTCTTTTGTTCGAGCGCCTTCCGAAGGAGGATTGCCCGCCCGTCGTCGCCATGACGGCAAACGTGCTGCCGGAAGATAAAGAGAAGTGCCTGGCGATCGGCATGTCGGATTTCATCAGCAAGCCGTTCCGCATGGAGGCTCTTCGGACATTGGTCAATCGTTATATCGACGCTCACGCGAGCGAAACAAACCAGCCTACCCTGTAATTCCAGGGCAGGCTGTTTATTGGTACGACAGCAGAAGGCCGTCCCGTCGTCTCAATGAATGAGAGACTCGGCGCCGTCGACATAGATTTCGGTGCCCGATATATGATCGGATTCGTCGGATGCCAGGAAAAGGACAAGCTTCGCTACCTGGGAAGCTGTGCCCGGCGCCCGCCGAAGCGGATGCTCCCCCTCGGGCGGCATCTCGACGGGAATGGTAATTTCCTCGAGCTTCGGCTTTTTCTCTGTGCTTGCGTCGATATTCGTCTCGATCGCTCCAGGACATACCGCGTTGACGCGGATACGGTATCGGGCAAGTTCGAGAGCGGCCATTTTCATATATGCGACCTGTCCGGCCTTCGTCGTACTGTATGCGCTCATGCCGAAGCTCGTGAACACCCTGTTGCCGTTAATCGAACTCGTAATGATGATGCTGCCGCCTTTATCCTTCATGGACGGAATCGCATGCTTAACGGTGAGGAAGGTGCCTGTGAGGTTCGTCTGAACCGTCCGGTTCCACTCCTCGCAAGCCATCGTCTCGATCGGCCCCACCGTACCGTTGATGCCGGCGTTGGCGAACGCGATATCAAGCCGTCCCCATCGTTGCAGCACCTTTTCGTAAGCCGCCTTGACGTCCTCCTCGCTGGCGATATCCGCCTGGAAGGCAAACGCTTCTCCTCCGTCGCCGGTTATTTTTTTCTCAACCTGCCTAAGCTTGTCCTCCGTTAATCCGATCAATGCCACCTTGGCGCCTTCCTTTGCCAACAGCTCCGCCGCGGCCTTTCCGATCCCCGAGCCTGCGCCCGTAATGAAAGCCACCTTCCCATTAACACGCTCCGCCATTGTATTCCTCCGCTCCCGTATCTATATTAATTTGCTGCATCGGGGTATTGCCCGTAATCGTTTTTACCCTTCCGGGAATGCGCGTGAACCAGCGGCGTGCGGTTTGGCAAACTTTGTTTTAGCGAACCCGCATCCGTGTAATAACTGGTACGCAACACCAAAACTCAATGTGCAGAAGGCGGTGATTGGCCATGACGGTCGTCTATCAAAGTCCTTGCTTCGATGTCGAGCTGATCGTTAAGAAGTTGGAGGAAGACGGGTTGTCATATCAAGTCAGCATCCGTAGCACAAAGAACCCGCTGGGTACGGGCAATATGCTCGGCGCCTACCCGACCGAGGAGGAAGCCGTCCGCAAAACGGGCACGCTTTGCAGCTTCTATTCAAAGGCCAGGGAGAACGGTTACTACCTGCGGTCAGGATCGTTCGTCAAACCGGGCAGAAACGACATTCCGGTATCGATGGTGCTGGACGGTGACATGACGGGCGAGCAGCTTGATTCTCTGGTAACGCATTAAGCGAGCGGGACGCGCAGGCGTCCCTTTTTTGTTTAGCGCCGGACTTTCGGTTTCCGCCGCTAAGTGGCCGGCCTGTCGCCGGAGCTTGGAGTCACGCGCCGCTTTCAGTATAATACGTGATAGCGGAGAAGCTGTATCGGAAGGCGGTTCAAGGATGATTATCGGGGTAGGGCATGATTTGGTCGAGATCGAACGGGTCCGCAAGCTGCTGGCGCAAGGAACGGGCGACCGCTTTCTTCAGCGGATATTGACGCGGGCGGAATATGGACGCGCGCAGTTGAAGGGCGGCAAGCTGGCCGAGTTCACGGCCGGCCGGTTTGCGGCCAAGGAAGCGGTCGTCAAAGCGCTCGGCTGCGGCATTGGGGCGGCGGTCGGCTTCGCGGACATCGAGCTGTTGCCGGACGGGGCCGGGAAGCCCTGCTGCACGCTTTCACCCGGATCGCTTGAAAGGTTGGGGATGCGGTTGGGGATGTCCGGGGAGAAGCTGACGGTGCACGTGTCCATCACGCACGAGCGTTCGATCGCGTCGGCGTTCGCGGTGGCGGTGATGGAGGCTGAGGCGGGAAAACCGAATTTTAAGTAAATTTTTATGTTACGGCGCTTTTATATTTGTTAACCCAAAAGGTATAATAAAGATTAATATCATTCACATCAATTCATTGTACCTTAGGAGCGGCTATGGAGCGAAATTACCGGACCATCATCGAACATCATTTACAGAATATGAATGCCGAGGTTATGATGACCGCCTTCAGCACCATGCAGCCGGGTGTTCGGGTATCAGGCCTGAAGCCGGATTTTTTTCGCCTGATTCTCGTTACCAAGGGCAACGGGTGGCTGGAGCTGGGCGGCAAATACGTGGAGACGAAGCCGGGCCGGCTGCATTTGGTGCCGGCAGGCTCGGAGCAATCCTACGGCGTCATCGGCGATCAGCCGCTTGAGCTTTACTGGTGCCATTTCCGGGCCAACCTGGGAGATATTGAATTGTTCGATCTGCTGCATTTGCCTACAATGGTTGAGGCCGATGATAGGGAAAAGGCGCGCGCACTGTTTGAAAAAATGGTCGAAGCGTTCAACGGCCGTTCGATCACACGCGGACTGCGCGTGAAAGCGGTGCTGTGGGAAATGCTTGCCGTCTATCTCGATAAATGCGACATAGAGGAAGAATCGCTTGACAACATGGAGATGTTCGTCAAGCTCTCGGCCGTGTTGAACTATATCGATACGCATTTGGACCGGAACATTCTGCTGGAAGATTTGGCGAGGGTAGCTTATTTGCACCCCAACTATTTCATCGGCCTGTTCAAAAATATAATCGGCGTCTCGCCGATCCAATATGTCAACAACCGCCGTCTGGAGACGGCCAAAAAGCTGCTGGCGGAGACGAACCGTTCAGTGGCGGAGGTGGCTTCGGCGGTCGGTATGCAGAACCATTACCTGTCCCGCTTATTTAAACAGCATACGGGCATTTCGCCCAAAAGATACCGCCAGCTGTATACGCGGACGGACGGCAAAGCGGTATATTCGCTGCCGGACGCCGACGGTATCGCGAAGGCGGTTTGCATCGGCAACGAAGGAGGAGCGGATAGTGAAGCTTGACGGCGGACGAAATGCCGGCAAGAAGAACGGGAACGGCCCGCGGGCGGAGAACCCGGAAGCGTCGGGACATTTCAGCCGTGAGCTGCTGGCCTGGTACCGGGCCAATAAACGGCGGCTGCCTTGGCGCGAGAACAAGGATCCTTACCGGATATGGGTGTCGGAAATCATGCTTCAGCAAACGCGCGTCGATACGGTGATTCCTTATTTCCGGCGTTTCATCGAACGGTTTCCGACTCTGCAGTCGCTTGCGGAGGCGCCGGAGGCGGACGTCCTCAAGTGCTGGGAGGGGCTCGGATATTATTCGCGCGCGCGCAATTTGCAGGCCGGCGCGCGGCAGGTCGTTCAGCTGCACGGCGGAGTCGTTCCGAATGACAAAGCTGCGGTGTCCGGGTTGAAGGGCGTCGGGCCTTATACGTCCGGGGCCATTCTCAGCATTGCCTTCGACCGCCCGGAGCCCGCCGTGGACGGCAATGTGATGCGCGTATTGTCCCGTTATTTCCTGCTGGAAGAGGATATCGCCAAGCCGTCCACAAGGTCCGGTATAGAGCGGCTTGCCGCCTCGCTAATACCTGACGGAGCCGCCGGCGATTTCAATCAGGCGATTATGGAGCTCGGCGCGCTCATATGCACGCCGAAATCGCCCGGCTGTCTGCTGTGCCCGGTCATGGAGCGCTGCTCCGGCCGGGCCGCGGGCCGGGAGGCGGAGCTGCCGCTCAAGTCGAAGGCGAAGCCGCCGCGGCCGGAGCTGCGGCTCGCCGCGCTGATTGAAGGAACGGGGGAGCGGGAAGGGCAGGTGCTCGTGCGCCGGCGTCCCGATACGGGTCTGCTCGCGCTCATGTGGGAGCTGCCGCATGTGCGGGCGCAGGAAGAGGCGGAGGTTGCGGCTGGCGGCACGATGAGTGGTGCTGCCGGCGGCATGGCGAATAGCGCGGCTGGCGGCACGGCGAGAGGCGCGGCACATGGCGGGGCCGGTGAGGAAGCGCGAATGGCCTTGCTCGGCCGCTTGCTTGCGGCAGAAGAGCGGCTGATCATTCGGCCGAGGCGGATGTGGATGGAAGCGGAGCATGTGTTCAGCCACATCCGTTGGGATGTGAAGGTATACGCGGCGGACTTCGGCTTCATGCTCCCCGAGTCCGCCATGCCGGAAACGGCCGCGGCGGCCGAGACGATGGGCGTGTACCGCGTATCGCCGCCCGGCAGACTGCCGGCTTCGGGCCGGTTGCCGTCGCCCGGCGAGGCGGGCTCGACGGATAAGGCGGTATCGCCGTCCGGTTACGGCGAAGCTGCCTCCGATGGGCAGTTGCCGAACGGCTACCGCTGGATCGGTCCGGAGCACATGAAGGAGCTGGCTTTTCCGAACGTGTTTCTGCGCATTCTCAATGCTTATTGGGAAGAGAAGGGCTGAGGCTTTAGGCATAGTGGCGGAATCCGGCGTTAAAGCGCTCGGAATGAGGTCGCGACGTTAACCGGATTGAGCTTTTTCGAGGTCAGTCTGAATAGAATAGAGATGTCATTATTTCGGTGGACGAGCGATACTTTGGGGATTACGCGCCGGCGGCAGTTGACTAACATACTCCATAAGATGCCGTTCAGCAACGCGCAAAGCAATAAGGTGCATTTTCTGCACCTGGTTTAGCTTTGACTGCGGCGACCAGATATCAAGGTGCAAAAAGTACACCTTAATTCAAGGTTTTCGGATAAAATCCGGATTTTTGGGGCCCAAAACGGGGCGGTTTTTGCGGTGTTGGGGGCAAAACGGGGGAAACGGGGAAAAAAAGTGGCGGGTTTTGTCCGTTGGGCGGGG